>CAZHQV010000035.1:0-15512 GCA_964534285.1 uncultured Dehalococcoidales bacterium | reverse complement strand
AAACATAACAGAGCGCTCCCACGCCCATGGTGTTCGGCGAGCCGAAGGGGAAGAGTATGTTGGATGCGGAAGATACAGTCACCCCGCTGGGCTGGAACATATCGCAGAGGGACAGCTCCTGAGCGCCGCGTCCGGTATAGATGGCTACCGCCTGTGGTCCGGATTCTAGCTTGATGCTGTTCAGATTCTCCACAACGATACCGTAGGCCTCATCCCAGGTAATCCGCTCAAATTGATAAGAACCTTTCGGTCCGATGCGCTTCAAGGGATACCTGAGCCGGTGTTCCGAGTAGACAATCTCGGGCGCGTGCTGACCCCGACGGCAGATATTCCCGAGGGTGTGGCTTTTGTCCGGTTTGATATCTACCAGCCTACTGCCTGCCAGAGCCACCTCCACCCAGCAACCTGCGGGACAGACACCGCAAAGGCCTTTCTTCCACACCGGTGCTGGCTTTTGATGGTCGATCTGGCCCTGAGCTGACCGTTTCTTCGCCACTTGCCTAGTCCTGTCGAATTTGTCCCGCAACGTGGACTGCTAAGTGTCCTAGTTCCAGTATTACATAGCAAGTGATTCGGCGGCAAGGCCTCCAGTTGGGCATTGGCTGGGCCTCATCGGCCTGGAGAATGTGCAACGCGGCGTGGTGCCGGAACGGGTGTGCTGTCAGCACTTGTTTCTGTTTCGACCCACTTCGTAGACCATCGGGATGGTCTGTGGATGTTGCAGTTCGGGCTATGGGGGGACGTGAACCGATGGCGCTGTCGCAGAAAGCTTGACCTGGTGGGACTCCCGGCCAACATGTGACCCAGGGCCTGCGTTGAATCTTCTGCGAATTTCCGCTACAATTCAGTCGATTTGGCTTCCTGGCGGATTGAGGTGACATGAGCAAGCTAGTTGACAAGTTACGCAGTATTTCCGAGTCTTACACACCGCCTATGGGTTTTCGCTCAAGCGCCAGCGAATCAAAGGGGGCGGCAATGCTGCTTGTTGGCGGAGTTAGTCATGTGAACGTGAAGGAAGCAGAGCTGATGGTTAATGCCAATGTGGATGGTGTGCTGGTATACGGGCACGGTATGGGCAGTCATGACGTGAGGCAGATGGTCGAGGCTATGGGGGATATTCCCTTAGGCATATTCTTGGGGGAGGGAAGCAGGGATACTATGGAACGGATAGCCGAATCTGGCTGTGACTTCGTGGTGTTCGATGTCAAGGCGCCCATGGCGTCGCTTCAGGAGGGGGACATGGGAAGGTTTCTCGCCGTAGAACCCTCGTTGGATGTGGGTCTGGTAAGAGCTATTAACGGCCTCGACGTAGACGGCGTGCTTATCAACAGGGGGAAAGAATCCTTTGTCACCATAGAGTATTTGCTTCTGTGCCAGCGTTCAGGTGACTTGTTAGACAAGGCGCTCTTTGCAGCCCTGCCGTCATTGATCACAAACGAAGAACTGAGCATTCTGTGGGAGGCTGGGATAGATGGCATAGTCGCGCCTCCGGGCCAAGGTTCTGAAGAGCTTCTGAAGCTAAAAGAGATGATCAGTGGCCTGCCCACCGGGATCAAGCGCCGGCGAGGCAAGCCGGGTGTGATTGTTCCTCACTATGGCGGCAGCTTGTCTACTGAGGAGGAGGAAGAGGAGGAGGAGGAAATCTAGTCCAAATCCGCATTTAGTTCTTGTTGACCTATGGAGGGAAGCCTCGGCTTATTTTTGTTATCAGCCGTTGGGATCTCGCTTACTGGCGTCATGTTTCCAGGCCCAATGACTGCCGCCACCATAGCCAAGGGTTACAGTGACAAGAATGCTGGCATACTGATCGCGGCAGGACACGCCGTTGTCGAGATGCCACTTATAGCTGCAATCTACCTGGGGTTCGGTGACCTGATGGGTGACCCGGAGGTGGTGAGAGTAATTCATGTTGTGGGTGGCTTGATGCTGTTTTACTTGGGTTTCAGGGTATTCCGGACTGCCGGCAATGTGCCCAATGAGGTAGGTGGCCTGCCAGCCAGCTCTTTACTCACCGGCATTGTGCTCACGGGCGCTAATCCTGGCTTTTATATATGGTGGGTGACCGTTGGCATAAGTCTGATTGTCGCGGCTACCACATTCGGGCTTGTTGGAATCGTTTCTTTTGCTGTGGCACACTGGTGTTGTGATTTGGCCTGGTCTGAGTTTCTCTCTGTGGGCACATTCAAGTCAAGGCGCTGGTGGACACAGAAGGTGCAAAAGGTTGTGTTCAGCTGTTGTGCCTTCGTTTTGATTGGGTTTGGGGTGTGGTTCTGCCTTTCCGCGTTCTTATGAAGGTGGCGAAGGTCAAGGGACCTGCGGGTTTGCCTGCAAATACTTCCCCTCTGTTTTTACGGCGGGGGCAATAATCATCTTGGTCTTATGCATTTCTTTGATCGTTCGAGCACTGCAAACTCCCATGCTGGTGCGTAGAGCACCAACCAGGTTCTGGGTACCATCCGTGACGGATGTGGGGCCAAAGAGAACTTGCTCCAGGGAAGCACAGGTGCCAACCTTAACGCGTGTCCCTCTGGGTAGTGCTGGGTGAGGGTGAGACATGCCCCAGTGGTAACCCTTTCCAGGTCCTTCTGTGGCCTGGGCCAGGGGCGAGCCAAGCATGACACCGTCGGCGCCTGCGGCAAATGCCTTGCACAAATCGCCTCCTGTGCGAATGCCCCCGTCGGTTATCACCGATACATATTTGCCAGTCTCCTTGAAGTACGTTTCTCTAGCGGCAGCACAGTCTATAGTGGCAGTTATCTGGGGGACACCAACGCCGATAACCTCCCTCGTGGTACAAGCAGCCCCGGGACCGACTCCAACCAAAATGCCATCTACTCCTGTTCTCATCAGGCCCAGCGCAGCGCTATAGGTGCAGCAGTTGCCGACTATGACAGGTAAGGACATCATGTGACATAGCTCGGACAAGATGAGCCCTCTGTAGCTCTTGGAGATGTGCCGAGCTGTAGTGACTGTGGACTGCACCACCAGCACATCTATTCCTGCTTCGTTGGCTACAGGAGCCAACCGTTTGGTGTTAGCCGGAGTTACTGAAACGGCACAGACAGCGCCCCCACTCTTTATCTTTGTGACGCGTTCACCAATAAGCCTCTCCTTGATGGGCTCCGAATAGATGTTCTGAAGGAGAGGCGTGACTTCTGGTTCGGGAGCCCGGGCGATTCGATCCAGGACCTCCTCAGGGTTTTCGTACCGTGTCTGTACGCCTTCAAGGTTAAGGACTGCCAGGCCACCAAGCCTGCTGAATTCTATAGCAAAGGAAGGGTCGACAACAGCATCCATGGCTGCGGCGAGAATAGGGATGGAAAACGTCAGATTCCCCAGGACAAGGTCTATGTTGGTCTGATCAGGATTAATGGTCACATCTCCGGGAACGAGGGCAACCTCGTCAAAGCCATAAGCTCGGTTCATTTCTTTAGATCTTGGCTGCGGCATGTCAGGACCGTAAAGGTTAGAATTGTAGAGACTATACAGTGATGGTCGCTCGAAGTCAAGGCGCGTCAAGCGCCTTGACAACCTTGCTTGAGCTCGCTAGACTGCTAGCTAGAAACGTGGAACGGGCCGATTGAGACGATCCGAGCCGGATTTCCATTTTCTCCTACAGCGCAAGGTGCAAGTGACGACGGCGTCATCTGTAGCGGACTGGGTCTTTCCCAACGTGACAGGGATTGCCAGCTAGGTATGTGACGGTAGGGAGTATCAGAGCGGGGTTCATCAAGACGGTATGGTGATGACGGGCCATATGGGTCTAATCGATGGCCTAGGGCAGGGTGAAAGGCGGGCTTGTTGATTAGCCGGGAACCTATGGCATGACTGCGGACAGCATGAAGGCGGGTAGAATAGAGGACGTGGGTATGGAGGGACGTGCAAGGCTATGCGGCCATACGGGGTATCGGGGTTGATTCAGTGATAGTAAGGTTTCTAGGAACGCATAATGCAGAATCAAGAAACACGAGGCTGGTCTCGTTTCTGATTGATGATACTCTGGCCGTAGATGCGGGGTGTCTCGCTTCAGAACTCTCCTTCTCAGAGCAGGAAAAGATAAAGGCGATATTGCTTTCTCACGGCCACTACGACCATATTAGAGGAATTCCGGCTTTTGCATTCAACAATTCACACCAGGCCACCAGGGTTTTCGGCACGCAACAGACTCTCGAGATTCTCTGCTCTCACCTTATTGACGGCCTAATCTATCCCAAATTCACTGACAGGACCTCCTTTCTGGGAAAGCCAGCACTGGAACTACGCACCCTGGAGCCTTTCAAGCCAGAGGATGTCGAAGGTTATCGAGTCCTGGCGATACCGGTTAACCACAGCATCGATACGGTGGGTCTTGAAATCAGCTCGGGCGATGGAAAGAGTATATTCTATACTGGGGATACTGGCCCCGGTCTTCTATCCTTATGGGAACACGTCTCCCCTCATCTTCTCATCGCCGATGTGACTTTTCCCAACAGATTTGGAAGTGTGGCAAAGGATGCCAAGCATCTATGCCCCGAAATGCTAAAGGTGGAGCTAATGGAGTTTCGTCGGGTCAAGGGATATCTTCCGCAAGTTGTCCTGATTCATCTGAGCCCCAAGTTCGAGGAGGAAATCAGGGGGGAAGCGCAGGACGTAGCCAGAGAATTGGGGCTTTCAATCAGCGTCGCCTGCGAGGGTGACAAGCTTATCATCTAGGGTGGGGGTGCAAGGAATATGGATGAGATGAGTTCTCTGTTTGAAAGATTTCTGCGAAGCTATGAAACAAATGAAGTCATCTTCGAGGAAGGAAACGAGGGAGATGAGATGTTCATTATCCATCGGGGCCGCGTGAGGATAGTGAAGAGGACCACAAAGGGAGAGGGAAGGGCGCTCAGCATTCTGGGGCCTGGTGAATTCTTTGGTGAGATGGCTCTGATTGATAATTCGCCTCGTTCTGCGTCGGCAATCGCTGAGGAACAGGGCACGCAGCTAATAGTGCTGGACAAGCCAAAGTTCACTTATATGGTGCAGCAGCTTCCGGACTTTTCTCTTGCGATTATGCGAAAACTGGCTCAGAGGCTGCGGGAAATCAACGTACAACGGGTAAGCGATCTGGACGGTTAGAATGAACTCGGAACAAACGAAGATTACGGTGATAAGGACGGACATCTACCAGATCTATGCTGCGAAGCCTGGAAGTCATGTTTACCTCGTAAAAGGCACCGATAGGAATGTGTTGATTGACACAGGCATTGCCAGCAAATTCCCTATCCTTAAGGGACAGTTGCAACAAATAGGACTGGCCCCTGAGGACATGGACTTGGTGATACTAACCCATGAACATATCGACCACGCGGGAGCGGCCATTTTCTTTTTCAAGAATGCCATTATTGCCGCCCACCGCAGCGCGGCCAATAAGATAGAACTGCAGGACGAGTTTGTGTTGCTGCAAAGGTTTCGGGAGTGGCGAACGGGAGAACTGAGGGTCGACTTGTGGCTGGAGGAAGGTAACTACATAGATTTAGGCAATTATCAGCTCCGTGTGCTGCATACTCCGGGACACACTTCTGGTTGTATCTGTCTCTATGAACCGTCGCAGAAGCTCCTTTTTTCCGGTGACACCGTATTTGCCGGCGGCAGTCTTTCTGAGATAGGGCCTTCAGGGAACATCAGCGACTACATGAACTCCATCCAACGCCTGCATACATTGAAAATCGAGGAGCTTTATCCGGGACACGGGCGAATATCGAAGACACCGGAGGAAGACATGCGTAATGCTTTGAGATATGCCCAGTCTTTGTTTGAAGACTCCAAGTTGCTCTTCCAGGCAATGGCGGTTGAGAAAGAAATGGGGAAGATGGAATGAGGACTAGACCGGGTCTTACATGTATCGCTAACTCAAGGCCACGGCCTGATACACCTTTATGCCTTTTTCTTTGCCCTTGAAGTACTGAGGCTCCAACTCTCTCACCTCTACATAGGCTTTTACTTCGTTGTACGTCTCTGGGCCAAGCCATATTTTGCCTCCTGGGGCAGCGGCGCAGAGACGTGATGCTACGTTTACGGCATCGCCAATGACGGTGTATTCTGTGCGCCCCACTGAGCCTACGTTGCCAGCCACAGCTTCACCTGTATTAATGCCCATGCCGAACTCCATTTTGGGCAAATCGGGATATTTCTCTTGTAACTCTCGGATGGCTTGCTGAGCTTCAAGCGCTGCCTTTGTTGAGAGGAGGGCGTGATTAGGCTGGGCTGGAGGAGCACTCCACACCGCCATGACATTGTCACCGGCAAACTTGTTGATCATTCCTTGATTGTCAAGGATGCATGGTATGATAACCGAGAAATACTGATTAATCAGGGCTATGACCTCCTCCGGCTTTGCTCTCTCGCTCAGGGCAGTATAACCCCCCGCATCGCAGAAAAGCACAGTCACCTCCCGGCGCTCGCCACCGAGCAGTAGAGTGCCCTTGTCATCCAACCTCATTATTTCCTGTGCTACTTGTGGCGAAACATAGCGGCCGAAGACGTTCTCCATCCGGCGTCTATCACGCTGCTCATCGGTGATGCGGCAGACCAGGCTAGTAGCGTAGGCCAGCGGCAGGATAGCCAGAGGGTAGAGGATGTTGAAGAGGTAACCATGGTCAAAGGCGTAGAACACCGATAGCAGATAAGCTAGAAATAGCGCTGCCATGAGCGCTGCGCCCCAGCGCAACGTCAATCTAGGCAGCGCGGCGGCGGCGACAGCTGCCAGGACCAGGCAGATTAGCAGGTTGGTGCCCCAGTTTTCCTCAGTGAGAAATCGCTGTCTGAGGATGGTATCAATGGCATTGCCATGGATTTCCACACCGGGCATTTTCTTGGGTGAAATCGGGGTGATCCAGAAATCCGATTCTGCAGTAGCCGTCACTCCTATGAGCACCAGCTTGTGCTCCACCACAGCGGGGTCGAAGTCTCCTTCCACCACGGACCGATAGCTCAAGGCCTGATAGTCGCCTGGCTCACCGCTGAAGTTTATCCTCATGTTTCCGGAGCTGTCCACAGGGATGTCCCTCCCCAAGATGTGCAGGTTGCCGTTGCCCAGTTCATCCCCCTCGGGAACAGGCTGAGCAAAGAGAGCGCAAAGCGCGACTATGCTGAGGGAGGGATAAGTGTTGCCGGAGGCATCGCTGGTGACCAGAGGCAAGAGCCTCACCACCCCGTCTCGATCGGGTGCGAGATTGGCGTGTCCTAGGGCGGCTCCCTGGCGTAGGGTAGGATTGGGCAGCAGGAAACTCTCATACAGTGGCCTGGCGTCCTGGAGAGGCAGCGGCTGGATGCCTACCACCGGCAACACCACATTCCCCGCCTCTTTGATGGCTTGCGCTAGCACGGCGTCCTCGGCTGAGGTATCACAGAAGAGGATGTCCATGGCGATAACCATGGTATTTGCCTGGCTCAAGTTCTCGATGGCCTGGGCGTGGAGGGAGCGCGGCCACTCGGCCCACCTTCCGTATTCCGCCAGGCTTTCATCATCGATGGAGACCACCACGATGTTGGGGGAGACTTCACTGGCAATGAAAAGCTGGTCGGTGAGCTGCCAATTGATGCTGCTGAACGGCTGAAGGAAGGTGAAGACCAGGGCAAAGACGCTACCGACAGCAAATATTATGGCGGTATGAATCAGCAGCCGCCGCTGTCTACGGCTGTGGGCGGCTACTTTTGTTTTGACCTTCACTCAGCCTTGTCTCCGCCGACTAACATCTTTCCTCAAAGCTGCTTGTTCTATGGAAGGCTGGCATCCACACCCGTCCCAGTGGCATCATCAGCTCAGGGAGCGCCATGCACGACGATCCAATCGGGGTTGGTCTGCGTATGAGAGGCGTGATGGTTGAGGACGCCTGCAAATACGCTGCAGCCGCTCGAAGCACAGTAGCTATGGGTAGCGTCAATATGAGTGGTAGCGGCCCCATCAGCGAAATCCCACAGGGAGCTTGACAGGTCACAGCGAGATACTTCGGCAGACTGTACAGAAAGTCGTGATCGGCGACTCGTAGGTCTAAGCTCGAATTCTGCTTCGGAGTGGCAGGGTGGAGCTTCCTCATGTTCTACTTCAGGGGGTTAGCCAGGAGAAGTGGTGCTTGGTGGTGTGCTGGGAGAGAAGGTGGTCTGCTCGCCAGCGCTTAATGGGACCTCTATTATTTGGGTAGTCATAACCCCGCCTCCTTTCTGGCTTACTACCACCTTTACTCTAGCAACTACCAAGAGGCTTCCGTCGATGACCGTTACAACAGTAGTGCCATCGAGAAAGACTTCGACCGTGAATTCTGTGCCACGCACCACGGCTGATCCTGAAGGCGTAGTTATCTCATAGCGGGAGATGGGGTCAATGAGCTTCTCCACCCGGCTCCTCGTGTTGCCAATCGTCTGTTCAAGGCTAATGGCGGTAGATTGTGTTTCGAGGGTTGTAGTCAGCTCCTCGATGCCGACTTCGGTGTCGGATTGGAGCTCTATGGTACTGCCTTCGAAGAAGGTAATCAGAGCCGAGGAGTTGGCCCCAGTACTGAGACGGTCTCCCGACGTCAGGTTCATGCCAACCTGCGCTTCAGTCCAGATAGTGGAGCCTGTTGGCAAGACTGTTACGCTACCGCTGAGACCTGTGAGGATGCTAAACTCGGTAGAGACGGTGGGTGTGGGTTCGGTTGTAGAGGGAGCTGCCGCAGGTGTACACCCTAAGGCTGCCAAAGCAAGCGATATTGCCAGAACCACAACTATTACAGCACGTTTCGACATGGTTATTGTCGACTAAGAGAATCAACAAAGTCCACAATATCATGGGATAGGGAGGGCGTCAAGAGTCTTCTGGGCTTTGCGCTAAATCGCGGCGAAGGAGCAAGATCCGACATGACTCTGTTGAGCCACAGTCGGCCAAGCTAAGATGCTTGGACCGGCAGCGCTGAGCAAGCCATTGTGCTTTTGCCCTCTGGCCAGCGGTCTCCATGCTGTATCCTCCAAGTGCCGGCGGAACTGTGTGGGATAATCCTGGCTCTTACGCGGAGGTGGCAAGAGCGTTCCCACTCTTTTGCTTGCTCCGCGGTTCTTGCCTGATAGCGGTTCTGCCCGGGTGTTCTCTGTAGAATTCATAGTACGCTCGGCGAGTGGATGAAATGGTAATTATTGGTTATAATTGCTGGATTGTGCCTACCCTTCATGTTATCGCTACTCCTATTGGCAATTTGGAGGATATCTCGTTGCGGGCTTTACGATGCTTGCGGGAGGTGAAGCTCATCGCCGCTGAGGACACGCGCACCACGCGCCACCTGCTGCATGCGTATGAGATAAAGACTCCCGTGACCAGCTATCATGAACATAGCAAGCGGAGCAAACTCAATTATTTGCTGAGCTGTCTTGAGAAGGACGATATCGGTCTGGTTTCCGAGGCGGGCATGCCTGCGCTAAGCGACCCGGGTTATGAGCTTATCACCGCGGCCATCGACCTCGGGTTCCCTGTGGAACCAATTCCCGGCGCATCGGCGATAACGACCGCCCTTGCGGTTTCTGGGCTGCCGACTGAGCAATTCGTTTACCTTGGCTTTCTTCCTCGTCGAAAAGGGCAGAGACGGCGTCTTTTGAATTCTCTTGCTAATGAAGCACGGACTATGGTCGTATTTGAAGCTCCGCATCGCGTTTTGCAGAGCCTAGGTGATATTGAGGATACTCTAGGGGACAGAGCAGTAGCTGTTTGTCGCGAGCTTACTAAGCTTCATGAAGAAATCTTCAGGGGCAGAGTAAGCCGGGCGAGGGAGCACTTCACTAAACCAAAGGGTGAGTTTACTTTGGTCATTGAGGGTAAAAGGGAAGAGAGAGTTGTATGAACAAGCGTAAGGAAGTGACAAAGATGCGTCGTGGCTGCATTGCAGTAGGCGAGGTACGGTGTGACGGCTGTCAACGACTTCTTGAACATGGAGAGCGCTACGTGGTGATTGATAATGAGGAGGGAAAGGAACAGCGTTTCTGCACAAGTTGTTCCTTGAGCTGTGGTTACGCTTTGTACAAGACGGAAAAGGAAGGGGAAGTGATTAGCTTCTTTCCCAGAGACTAGTTCTTGAGGCTTCTTTGAGTGAGCGTATTCTGGTAGGCGTTGCCTGGCCTTATGCCAATGGGCCCCTTCATCTAGGGCACATCGCTGGAGCTTATTTGCCGGCAGACATCTTCGCTCGTTACCACCGCATTAGGGGCGACGACGTATTGATGGTTTCCGGCAGCGATCAGCATGGGGCGCCAATCACAATTCGGGCGGAGCAAGAAGGTACCACACCACAAGAGATAGTGTCCAAATATCAGGAGCAATTTCTTGGTTGCTGGCAGGAGTTGGGCATTTCTTTTGACTTATTCACCACTACGGGCACTGACAATCATGCTCAGGTCACCCATGACATCTTTCTTGCGTTGCTCAACAAGGGTTACCTGTATAGAGATAGAGTGCTTCAGCCCTATTGCCCCAAGTGCCAGCGTTTTCTCCCTGACCGCTATGTCGAGGGCATATGTCCTCATTGTGACTTTCCGAAGGCAAGGGGGGATCAGTGTGATGAATGCGGCAGGCCTTTGAACCCTTTTGACCTGAAGGAGGTTCGTTGTTACCTTTGCTCTACGGCCCCACGTTTCGAGCTTTCGGAGCATTACTTTCTGCGCCTTAGTGCGTTCCAGAATGAGTTGATGGCGTGGACAAAGGAGCAATCGCACTGGCGACCCAATGTACTTGGCACCAGTTGGAGATTTCTGGATGAGGGGTTGAAGGATAGAGCCATAACACGTGACATAAATTGGGGAGTGGCTGTGCCGCAAGCAGGTTTCGAGGAGAAGCGTATTTATGTATGGTTTGAGGCAGTTATTGGCTATCTTTCGGCAAGCAAGGAATGGGCTAGACTACGTGGCGATGGCGCGGCCTGGCAACCATTTTGGGGGGAGGAGGCCAAAGGCTACTATTTCGTTGGTAAGGACAACATCTTCTTTCATACCATTGTTTGGCCGGCGATGTTGATGGGCTACGGCGGATTGAATCTTCCCTACGACGTTCCAGCCAATGAATTCTTGACTATCGAAGGCAAGAAGCTTTCCACGAGCCGCAACTGGGCGATTTGGGTTCCTGACTACCTGGAAAGGTACGATCCCGATCCGCTACGCTATTTCCTGGCAGCGAGTATGCCTCAGACTGGAGATAGCGATTTCTCCTGGAGCGGATTCGTTAGCCGCAATAACGGTGAATTGGTGGCTACCTATGGAAACTTGGCTCATCGCGTTCTCACCTTTGCTTATAGAAATTTTGATGGTGTAGTGCCGTCACCAGGCGAACTGGACGGAGATAGCCAAGCATTGCTTCACAAGGCTGAGGTTACACTCGATACTGTGGGGAACTCGCTTTACCGCTGCAACTTCAGGGAGGCAATTAGGGAGGCTCTGTCCCTGGCTCAAGAAGGGAATCGCTATCTTGACAATCAGGCTCCCTGGAAGTCAATCAAGGAAGAACGACAGACTTCGGCCAAATCTATTTATACAACCTTAGCACTTCTGTCAGCATTGAGGACTGTTTTCTATCCCTTCCTTCCTTTTAGCTCTGAGAAGCTCCACAGGTACCTTGGCTTCGAAGGAGGGCTTAAGGAAGAAAGCTGGAGCCTTCGGTTTCCAGTGCCTGGGCAGAGGCTTGAGCAGCCGGAGCCGCTATTCAGAAAGTTGGATGACAGCATAATTAGTGAAGAAAGAAGTCGGCTTGGCTCCGCATCTGACTGGTGAGCTTAGAGTGTTTTGGTATCGCCGTGCAACTGAGCCGACGGGGGCATCCCTAGCTCGGAGCAGGCTCTGCCACCAGTCCCTGAAACAGTTCGTCCAGATCCGCTTCCTCTAGAGTCTCCTTAACGATGAGCTGGTCAGCGATTTGTTTCAGTTTTGTTTTGTTTTCGCCTACGATTCGCTTGGCAGTGTTGTAAGCGAGCTGAATAATGCTGTGTACCTCATCATCAATCTTTCGGGCTACCTTTTCACTATAGTCTCTTTGCTCGCTGATTTCACGACCTAGGAAGACTAGTTCCTGTCTTTGCCCGAAAGTGCGCGGTCCTAATTCGTTGCTCATACCGAAATCGGTAACCATTCTTCTGGCCAGCTTGGTTGCTTCCGCGAGATCATTCTGCGCTCCTGTGCTTCCTTCACTAAAGGCGATTTCCTCAGCAGCGCGCCCGCCTAGGGTCACTGCTAGTCTGTCGTCGAACTGAGACTTGGTCCACAGATGACGGTCCTCTGATGGCAGGAAGCGTGTCCAGCCTCCCATCGTCCCGCGAGCAATAATCGAGATTTTGTGGACAGGGTCAGCATTTGGCAACATCTTGGCTACCAAGGCATGTCCGCTTTCATGATAGGCGATTATTTCCCTCTCTTTCTGACTCATTACCCTCGTTTTTCTTTCAGGTCCAGCGATAACTCGATCGGTAGCATCCTCGAGTTCCTTGAGGCCAATGTCCTTACGCTCTCGTCTAGCGGCCAAGAGAGCGGCTTCGTTGACTACGTTGGCCAAGTCAGCGCCGCTGAAGCCTGGCGTTTGCTTGGCTATCGTCTCCAGATCAACTCCTTCAGCCAACGGCTTGCCTTTGGCATGTACCTCCAGAATAGCTTTGCGACCTTGGATGTCCGGCGAATCAATGACTATGTGGCGGTCAAAGCGACCGGGGCGCAACAGGGCTGGGTCGAGAATGTCGGGACGATTGGTGGCCGCTACGACGATGACGTTTGTGTTGGTGTCAAAGCCGTCCATCTCAGCCAGGATTTGGTTCAATGTTTGCTCCCTCTCATCATGACCGCCACCGAGCCCAGCCCCGCGATGACGGCCCACGGCATCAATCTCATCCACGAATACGATTGACGGGGTATTGCGTTTGGCTTGTTCAAATAGGTCTCTCACCCTGGCGGCACCCACGCCTACGAACATCTCTACAAATTCACTGCCGCTAATGGAGTAGAACGGTGCGTTAGCTTCCCCAGCTACAGCTTTGGCCAGCAAAGTCTTGCCTGTCCCGGGCGGGCCTACCAGGAGTACGCCTCGAGGCACACGAGCTCCCAGGGCGCTGAACTTCTGCGGTGACCTGAGGAAGTCCACCATTTCTTGAAGCTCTTGCTTTGCTTCGTCAGTTGCGGCAACATCTGCAAAAGTTACATTGGTTCTGTTACCTTGGCTCAATCGCGCCCTGCTTTTGCTGAAGTTGAAAGCCTGCGTAGTCGTTCCACGCGCCGAGCGGAAAAAGAAATAGAATAGCAGGCCAATGAGCATAATAGGCAAAACAATCTGTAGGGCTATCATGCCCCAATTAGTGCCGCTAGGTTTGACAGCGACGATATTTGGGTCTATTCCTTCACTTTCGAGCATGTCTCGCAAGCGTGTCGTGGTGTCATCAAAGCCGGTCTTGTACACAGCCGTATCATCTCTCAGGCCGACAAGCGTGTTGTTATCTGTGTCTTGTTCGATAGTGTTGATCTCTGGTGGCGCTACTACCTCTCCATCCTCGTTCAAGACAGGCTTAGCCTTATCGATGAAGTCCCCCAGCAATAGCACATCTTGTGGACCTCCGTGTGGCCACAAGACGAATGCAAGTGCCATGACTGCCACGAGCAGCATCAGGTAAAAGAAGCTATTTTGCCACCATTTTGCTTTCATGTCCCGAGCGAAGAAATTATATCAGAAAAGATGTAAACAGGCGAATTCGGCAAGCTTAGGGAGGGCTTGGTAGTCTTCCTCCAAAGGCAACGTATCTCGACCCAGCAAGTTAGGACTTCGGATGGTTAGTGTTCCTCTGTACTCATAATCTCTCGACGTTGTATTCTGGACTCCAGCGGGCTGATCATGTATGTAATAGCGTAACAGGGCCAGAAATGATATAATGAAGACCGAAGGAGGCTCGGGTCTTCTGGGGGGAGAAGAACTAGCTCGGCTAGCGACAAAGGCTGCGGCGGATAAGCAGGCGGTTGACATTGTTATTCTAGACGCCAAGGGGTTGTGCTCGTTCACTGACTATTTTGTGATTTGTAGTGGAGACAGTGAGCGCCAAATCGACGCTATTTGGCGAGAGATTGATGAAACGCTAAAATCCAACGGTGTTGTTGCTCACCATAGTGAAGGCACTGCCGATTCCGGGTGGATTCTGGCTGATTTTGGCTCAGTCATTATTCATATCTTCGCTGCTGCAGAGCGCGAGTACTATCAACTGGACAAGTTTTGGGATAAGGGAATCCCTGTAGTCAGAATCCAATAGCGGGCTGACACTAGCCATCTTGGCCAATTATCCATTTGTCGATATCCCTTTTGTAGTCGAATATTTCCTCTGGGGAGAAGAACAACTCTATTTCCTTGAGGGCGCTTTCCACTGAATCGGAGCCATGTATTACATTGTGACTGATATCCACGCCAAAGTCGCCCCTGATAGTGCCGGGCTTCGCTTTTGCCGGGTCGGTCTCGCCCATTGTCTGCCTTATTATTTCCACGCTGTTTTTCCCCTGGAAGACAATGGCAACGATGGGGCTAGACGTAATGAAACTCACCAAGTCATCGAAGAAACCTTTGCCTTTGTGTATGGCGTAGTGGCGCTGAGCTAAAGTTTTGTCCATTTGTAGCATTCTTGTGGCTAGGATTTTCAGCCCTCTCCTTTCAATTCGAGAGATGATCTCACCTGTCAGTCCTCTCTGTATTGCATCGGGTTTGATAAGCACTAGACTTCTCTCCAATCCAGATTGGCTGTTCATTGTTACACTCTCAGGATCAGGGTGATTAGGTCCACCTCGCCTAAGGAATCGACCACTTTGTCAGCTCCTTCAAGCTCTTTTCTGGGATGAGTGTTGGTTACAGCCAGGCATCTCATTCCAGCAGCTTTGGCCGCTTTGACGCCAAGGGGGGAATCTTCAATCACGATGCAATCGTGAGGCTCTGCCCCCAGTTTCTGGGCGGCAAGCAAGAATATTTGTGGGCTCGGTTTGCTTTCAGGCACTTCTTTCCCGGAAACAATGCAGTTGAAGTATGACCTTATGTTCAGTTCATCGCAGGTGAAGTCTATATTGTCGTTTGGTGCCGAAGAGCTTATGGCTGACTTGAAATTACCTTGCCTAATGGAACTGAGTAGCTTCATCACTCCTGGGAACGGCTTGATGTTGCCCTTTGCTTTGTCGCGAAATCCTCTTTCCTTCTCCTCTAAAATGAGCCTGACGTCCTCTTCGCAAAGATCCTTGCCCATAATGGTGCGAATTATGAAGTCATTTCTGGAGCCGAAGAGTCTAGTGAAGTCTTCCTTGGTGAACCTTATTCCTCTTCTATGGAAGACCTCCTGCCAGGCAGCGAAATGAAAGGAAGCAGAGTTGGCAATGACTCCGTCCATATCCCAGAGTATTGTTCTTCTTGACCGTGCGAAGACATAGAATAAGGAGCTACCTTCGGCTATAACAGTGCCGTCTTTAAGGCGGAGGACTCCTTCGGTTTCGACTAGCCTTTTTGTCAGTTTTGTAACCCAGGCAGAGATGTGGATTGG
>CAZHQV010000034.1:0-15515 GCA_964534285.1 uncultured Dehalococcoidales bacterium | reverse complement strand
CATGGATGCACTCCTTCATAGACAACGAAACCAATTTGATGCGGGATTACGTAATTGTGGATGGCATACTGCGTCGAAGTGATCACTAGATAAGCCAAATTGGTAGCAAGAAGAGCCGCATAAAACAACTCATTGGAGACCGGCTTCAGCTCGAAGACTCGCTGAATCGGCTCAATTGGGACGTTGGGCTTAGAGGGGCATAATGGCCAAATATCGCTTGTTTACCGTGGGGTTTGATCTGCCGGGTGACGACTTCGAATATGTGCCATTTGACTCCGATCAAACGCTACTAGATGCTGATATCATATTATTCGAACCGACGCTTGGCGCCTACAACAGCTATCAAGGTTATAGCGGCAGGCCGCTTCTAAGCGAGTCTTCTTCCTTTGCCACAAAAGAAAGCTTGAATCACTGGCGTTCAGAGATTGTTGCTGCTGTGAACGCTGGAAAGCTTGTAATAATCTACCTCGCAAAACCAATTGAGTGCTATCGGCACACAGGACAGAAGCAATTCTCCGGTACGGGGCGAAGTCGGGTCACTACAAATCTGGTCACAGAAATATCTTCTTACGAAGCCGTACCCAGACTAAAGAGGGTCGCCTCAAAGACTGGAACGGAAATACGGCTTGAGAAGGATGCTTCCTACTTAGCACCTTATTGGAACGAGTTTTCTTCTTACTCTCCTTATGAAGCAGAGATTGATGGAGATTTCTCACGCGTCCTACTTCGATCCCGCGCCGGACAGCGGATTGTTGGCGCAGTAATCCACAGCGAAGCGGGAGTGCTTCTTTTCTTGCCTCCCATCCGTTACGACCTCAAAGAGTTTGTTCAGTCCGACGGCCGGAGCAAGAAAAAGTATTGGACCGAGAAGGCACTGATATTTGGTGAGAAGCTCGCTGCAAGTCTGTCTGGGTTGGCCGATAGTCTGAAGGAATCAACTCACGTTACGCCCGCACCGAGCTGGACCCTAAACTCCGTATATCGTTTTGCCCGAGAGAACGAACTGGAGGTGAGTATCTCGGCCGTTAGTTCTCAGATTGCCAAACTCCAGTCAGACAAGACAGTTCTTGAACGAGACTTACGCAGGGCGGGCGGATTGCGCCGCCTCCTCTATGAGCAGGGTAAGCCGTTAGAAAATGGCATAATAGAAGCGTTGACCCTGCTTGGTTTTGCGGCTAAGGCATTCGCTGACGGCGAATCAGAATTTGATGCAGTTTTTGAGAGCCCAGAAGGTAGATGTCTGGGAGAAGCCGAAGGCAAGGATAACAAGGCGGTTAATATCGATAAACTGAGCCAGCTTGAAAGGAATATTCAGGAGGACTTTGCACGTGACGACGTCAAAGGCTTTGCAAAAGGCGTTCTTTTTGGGAACGCGTTTCGGCTGTCACCGTTAGAGGACCGAGGAGAATTCTTCACGGAGAAGTGTGTCTCGGGGGCAAAACGCGCGCGGGTCGCTTTAGTACGGACTCCTGATCTCTTTGGACCCGCTAAGTACATAAAGGAGCACCCTGGGGATATTGAGTATGCGGCGCTATGCCGAAAGGCCATTTACGTTACAGAGGGGACCGTCGTCGACTTCCCGATACCACCGGTAGCAGACACCACAGCGTTATCTGCTGCGGAAACAAGTGACGACATTGCAACGAACCTGGGCCGGGATGAGCTTGACTAAAACGGCCCAACGCGGCAATCCAGCGGACGTCTTAAAGCTGCCGTTGATTTGGTCGTCAGGGTTACTTACTCGTATAGGCATCGTTCGTAGTCCTATTGCTGTAAGGCGCGATATTCTCTTCCGCTCTTGCCCCCGTATCAGATTCTTCGCTATGTGTGTGGTTGCCTGGCTGCCACAGTCTAGGTTTTCTCTTTTTCTCTCCAGGCACCTTCTATGAATACCCTTTCTTCAGGAGGTCTCACTCTCCCACCAGTGAAGATACGCTTATATTCGTCGGGAACCCCAACTCCGTTCTCAGCGGCGAACTTGAGCATCCGAGCCAGCTCAACCACCCTGTGCCCCACCAGACGTGTCTGGAGCATGCCGAAAGTGTCATCAAGAACACCGTGTTCAAGGTAGTCAGGTCTCTTGCCAAAAACACGGCCACTGGCAATCGCTCTACCTTGTGCCACTACTATCATATTGGAAAGCCACAACATGTTCTTCATCACTGTTAGAGCATTATCCAACCCATATCCAAGAAATCCTATCGTCAGAATTCCTACCGGCTTGTTCCTGTAGCTATGGGTGAAAAAGGATATGTACCTCGCCCGAGAAAACAGGATGAGAAGGGGAGGCGACAGTGTATCAGACCAAGTAGGGCTCCCCAGAATAAGACCGTCGCTCTGTCCTATCCTATCCAGGATAGCGGGAGCGTCGTCCTTGATTTTGCAGGGGGCCATATTCTCTATGCACCATTGACAGTGTTTGCACATGGCGACTTCTTTGTCAGCCAGCGTGATGAATTCAGTTTCGACGTCGCTCAACCGGGTGCATGCCTTTAGAGCCTCCTGAACCATTGTGTCGCAATTTCCATCCTTGACGGGCGTTCCCGAAATCCCCAGGATTTTGACCTTTACCATTTCTTGCCTCCGTCCTAAGTAATCAACTATCTTAGTCGGAATCATTCAGGTAAGCAAGAGTGAAGCTGGACTTTGGATACGATCTCGACGACGCAGTTCGTCTGTGACCACTTATGAAGTCTGCAACCATAGGCCGCGTGTCTGGGCAATGTCGTCACCAGTGAATCCTAGCTAGGAGAATTATGCCACTCAACGCGACTTCGCTGGTAGCGTAGGTCAGTCTCGCCTTTTGGTGCCGTGGATCAGCCACACCGTTGCTGCAATAATGAGTATAGAAACAATGGCAATGGTAATGAAGCCTGCTGCATCCATCTTCGAACTCGATACCGGTTCTTATTTGGCTGGCTTGGCAAGTATCTCATCCACAATCCCGTATTCGACTGCTTGCTCAGCGGTGAGATAGAAATCTCTGTCGGTATCGTGCGCAATCTTCTCCACGGGCTGTCCGGTATGTGTAGCTATGATGTTGCGTATCTTCTCTTGCATGCGCATGATTTCCCGGGCAGCGATTTCAATATCTGCCGCTTGTCCTTGGGCACCCCCCACCGCCTGGTGGAGATGTATCGTAGAGTTTGGCAAAGCATACCTTTTGCCTTTAGTGCCAGCACAGAGAAGCAAGGTGCCCATGCTGGCTGCCAAACCAACGCAGATAGTGGATACATCGCAGCGAAGAAGCTGCATGGTGTCGTAGATGGCTAAACCAGCGCTAATGACGCCTCCGGGACAATGAATATAAAGGCTTACATCCTTATCCGGGGCCTCCCTTTCCAAGTAGAGGAGCTGGGCGATAACAAGATTGGCTATCTGGTCGTTAATAGGAACGCCCAGAAAGACAATCCTTTCTCTGAGCAGAAGGGAATATATATCAAAAGCGCGTTCGCCACGGGCACCACTCTCGGTTACCATAGGAATTACCACTTGTGACACTGTGTCCATTTTATTCATCCTCCTTTGTTTTCCTCTCATCATTGCCGCTGGCTATTTCTACTAGCCGGTCTAGCGTCTTCTGGGTGTGGAGAGACTGTCCGATCGATTCTCTAATCTGGGGCAAAGAAAGGAATTTCTCCATTTTCTCTTTTTCTTGGCTGTCCCTTGTTATCTCCCCCACCTTATTATCCACTTCTGAAGCATCAATTTTGATTTCTTCCTCCTCAGCTACCTTACCCATAACAAGAGAGTAGACGACTCGCCGCTTCGCCATGGGAAGCAATTCCTCCCTGTGTTCCTCCATTGTCTTGCCGGTAGTCCTGAGGTAGTCCTCAAAACCCTTGATGCCTTCCCCAAAGCTTCTTATTTCATCCTTGATAAGCTCATCAATCCCCCTATCAAGCAAAATGGGGGGATAATCCACTTCACTAAGGTCAGTGACGGCATCGAGTACCTTCTGTCTGAATTCCGTGCGGCTTTTCTCTTCAGCTTTGGCTCTCAGGTCGGCTTTGATTTGCTCTCGCATTGAGGCCAAATCTTCATAACCAGCGCTCTTGGCAAAATCATCGTCAAGCTCTGGCAGGTTGACCTCCTTTGTTTCGGTGACTAGGGCCTTGCAGAAGCACTCCTTTCCGGCAAATTCTCTGATCCTGTGGTCATTTGGCATAGGGATGGTGAAGGTCCTTTCCTTGTTCTTCTCCATCCCCACCAAATTATCGGAGAAGCTGGGCAGCGGGTAAGGCAGGTCCTTCAACACCTCAAATACCATGTCCTTATGCTTCAAAATGGGAGTCCCTTCAACATCGGCTTCGATGTCGAGGGTTATCAAGTCGTCAAATCGAACCGGTCGATCGACCGGCAACCATGTTCCGCGCTCTTGCTGAAGCCGTTTTATAGCTGTCTCAATCTCCTCATCGCTAACCTCCACAGGTTCCTGTTGAAGTCTCAACTCTCGATAATCACCGAGGGTAACCACGGGTCTGAGAGGTATAACAGCCTCTATGACCACGGGATCGGTTTGGACAATGTCTATTTGTGGTTGGTCGATAGCGTCGATTTTCTCTGATTCGACTGCTTGCTTATAAAGCTGTGGTATCAGATGCTCCAATGCCTCCTCAAGCAGGGCCTCTTTGCCCAAATGTTGCTCTAGAATAGCGCGCGGCGCCTTGCCTTTGCGAAACCCGGGAATGGAGACTTCGGCGACTAGACGATGATAAGCATCATTCAATGATCCCTCTAGCTCGTCTGCTTCAACCTCCAGTTTGAGTGTTAGTTGGCAATTTTCAGTTTTCTCCCTAGCTATCTTCATTTTCGATCACCGCCTAGAAATTATTGGGACCACCTAGGAGCTGGTTCGATTGGACTGCTTGACTTGCCTTCCCCTCACTCACCCTTCTGAAGTAATCAAGATATCCTGCCACGCCTACTGGGAGCAACTTCTCGATGGCGTAAAGAGCTCTATCCTGCTGCACCACCTCTGGTTGATCCCTGCGGAGACCAAAGATAGTCTCTTTCACCTTCTCGCAAATACTCCTTGGGTGATCATTCCTGGCTTCGTAGACCAGGTCGCCCCAGAATTTCAAGCCATCTCGGGCCATTTGTAGCATCTCATTCGGTTTCCTGCTCGTACCGAAATGACTGAAGTATAGTATTTCCAGAGGCAGTTGTCTCAGTTTGTCAATGGATTCGAGGGCTAATCTCAAATCAAAGTCATGTGGTAGCGTCTCTGGAAACAGAAAGTCAGCCTCGGCAAAATACATCCCTATAGCATCTCCAGTGAATAACCCTTTGTGTCTCTCTTCGTAAAGGCATAGATGATGGTTGGCATGTCCCGGAGTGTGAACAACCTTCAGCGTTTGTTGTGAGCTCAATTCTATCACAACGCTATCCTCCACCGCCTCAACTCTTTCTGGCGCAATGGGAACCATGGAGCCATATCGCACCAACATCTCCCGGCCCATAACCTGGATGTTGCCAGCCATTAGCTTGCTGGGGTCGATCAAATGTTTAGCTCCTTTGGGGTGGACCAATACCTTGGCATAAGGCATTTCCTTGATTAATGTCCCAGCTCCTCCAGCATGATCCAAGTGGATATGCGTGACGACTATGTGAGAGACTTCTTTCGGATCCACACCAAGCCGTTTGATTCCTTGGAGAATCGCTGTAGCTGAGTTAGGAGGCCCCGTATCAACAAGTGCTTTTCTGTCCTCGTTGATAAAATAGGCTGCGGTCAGGTTGGGAATGAAGCCTTGTTCGGCATCCATCAGATAAATGTTCTCTGCTACTTCGCGAATTTCGCTCATTTTTCATCTTCCTTTCGTGCCCAGATTAGATTGGTTTCCCGCTATCCTCTCAAAGTAATCAACGTATCCATGTATAGATTCAGTTGCCCAAGCAGCCCAGATATCGTAATGGTCTTTGTCACTTCGTATAGGCTCCAGCTCACCATAGACGAATTCTTTCAGATTCTCTACAAGGTCACCAGGATTATTCTTCATGGCCTGATAAACCACTTCACCCCAGAGCCTGAGCTTGTTTTGAGCTACTCGTAGTATTGCCTCTACCTTCCTGCTTACACCGAAATGGCTAAAGTACAGTACTTGCAGCGGCAGTTGCCTGGCCCTTTCAATGGACTCGAGAGCTGATGCAAGATCAAAACTTGGCGCGGGAGTATCTACAAATAGAAACTCTGCTCCGGGGACATACTCTCCTATTGCATCTCCAGCAAATAGCCCCTTGTTTCTCTCTTCCCAAAGAGACAGGTGATGGTGGGCATGCCCTGGCGTGTAGATAACCCTTAATCTCTGCTGTGAGTTCAGTTCTATGACAGCGTTATCGTCCAACACCCTGACCTTTTCCTGGCTAACAGGGATCATTGAGCCATATCGTTCCATTTCCTCTCGGCTCAGAACCTGCATGGCACTGCTGGTCAGCTTAGTTGGATCAACTAGATGCTTAGCTCCTCTCGGGTGGACCAGCACCTCGGCATAAGGCATCTCCTTGCTCAAGGTTCCAGCACCACCGGCATGATCAAGGTGAACATGCGTAATTACTATGTAAGAGACCTCTTTGGGGTCCACGCCAAGGCGCTTGATCCCTTTGAGAATCGTAGTAGCTGAATTGGGAGAGCCAGCGTCAATAAGCGCCTTTCCACCCTCATTGAGAAAATAGGTTGCAGTCAGTTTTGGGATAGAGCCTTCTTCAGTGTCTATGAGATAAACATTCTCTGCTACTTCACAAAGTTCGCTCATCTGATTCAGCTTGTGACAACCTCCTCAGCTTTCAGTCTAAGGTTCAGCTCATCAAGCTGCTCCCTATGAACGCCCGAAGGAGCGTCGAACATCAAGTCGGCTGCATTCTGGTTCTTAGGAAAGGCAATTACTTCTCTGATAGTCTGCTCCCCAGCGAGCAGCATCACCAGGCGGTCCAAGCCGATAGCGATACCACCATGGGGTGGAGCTCCGTATTCTAGGGCTCTTAATAGGGTTCCAAAGCGGCTTTCCATTTCCTCTTCACTATAACCAAGGAGACTAAACACTTTCTCCTGAAGCTTGCGGTTGTGGTTCCTTATGCTGCCACTGCCGAGCTCGTACCCATTGCACACAATATCATAATGGCGGGCCGTAACTCTAGACGGTTCTGTATCAAGCAATGGCATATCTTCCTCTCGAGGAGCGGTGAATGGGTGATGCATGACTTCCCAACGACTTGTTGCCTCATCCCACTCCAGCAAGGGAAAATCAACTATGAAGGCAAAGGCAAATAGGCCAGGATCTGCCATGTCAAGTCGGCGTGCCATCTCTTGACGTAGGTCACCAAGTGCTTTACTCACCACTTTCCCTTCATCAGCCATGATGAGCAGAAGGTCACCGGGCTTTGCTTCAAATCTGGCAGCTATGCCTTCCAATTGATCTTGAGTCAAGTACTTGGCAACTGCTGACTTGACTTTGTCCAACGATAAGCTTTCTCCTGTGCAAGATACGGTAACTAAGCCTTGAGCTCCAGAACCCTTCGCAAAGTTGACTAGTTCGTCAAGTTGATTGCGGCTATAATAGGCACACTGGGGGACACATATGCCTTGCACCTTCCCGCCTCTCTCAACAACACTGCGGAAGACGGAAAAGTCAGTCTGACCAACAATATCGGAAATGTCCTTAAGCTGCATTCCAAAACGCAGGTCAGGCTTGTCTGTGCCATAGCGGTTCACCGCTTCATTGTACGATAGACGGGGGAAAGGTTTGAGCACTTGCATTTCAGGCTTGACCGTTTGCGCAAGCGAGACAAAAAGCTCTTCCATAAGCCTCATGATGTCCTCTTCCTCTATGAAGCTCATTTCCAAATCAAGCTGGGTGAATTCAGGTTGGCGGTCGGCTCTTAGATCTTCATCCCTGAAGCACCGGGCTATCTGGAAATACTTTTCAAAGCCGGCTACCATGAGGATTTGTTTGAGCTGCTGTGGTGACTGGGGAAGAGCATAGAACTTTCCTGGATTGAGGCGGCTGGGCACAAGGTAATCTCGGGCTCCTTCGGGAGTGCTCCTAATCAGAATGGGCGTCTCAACCTCGATAAAGCCCCTGGCATCAAGGAAATCACGGATGAACTTCACTACTCGGTAACGCAGGACAAGGTTGTCCTTCATTCTAGATCTCCTCAGGTACAGATAGCGATTCTTCAGACATAGGCTTTCCTCAACTTCCACATCCTCATTTATATAGAATGGCGGGGTTTTCGCTGCATTAAGGATAGTAGATTCTCTAGCCGTAACCTCTACCTCTCCGGTGGCTAGCTTTGGGTTCTGCGTTCCCCTCGGACGTCGGACTACTTCCCCGGCAACCTGAATTACATACTCGTTCCGAAGTGACTCAGCAAGACGATAAGCCTTCTGCGACACTACAGGGTTGAAGACTACCTGAACCATACCTGCGCTATCTCGTAGGTCAACAAACACCATGCCGCCATGGTCGCGACGCCGGTGTACCCAGCCGGCTAGCGTCAGCGTTTGCCCAACGTGCCTTTCCCTTAATTCACCACAGGTATGACTCTTCAGCAACAAAGTCTCCCTTCGCTTTGTCGAGTGATTATAGCCTATGGGAAGCTTCTTATTCAAACGGGGTGAGCTTGTATTGTTGCTCGCGCTTGGGCTCAATGTGTATGCGAGAAGTGGCACAGCGAGCATACTCATGAGGTTCACAAGAAGGCTGTCCTACCAGCAAAACGAGGGTCTACGCTGCGGATATTGAGAATTTGGTCTATAATTCAAGAGTCGGAAAGGATACCGTGAGTCCTACTCTGAAATGTCGAGTCCTAACGATTGCACATTAAGAGCAGAACAAAGGGCGTCTTCGTGAAGGAGCTGTGGTAAGCCCACATGCGGTACACACAGGTAACGAAGAGGGCGGTATGAAGCTCTGGCGAACTGCTGGGTGCAGACTGTAGAAAGAGCGGGAGCCACGTTGCTAATGGAGGTGGTGTTCCGCTTCTGGGTGCTGAGAAGAAACCATTCAAAACATATGACATATTGTAAGAGGAGGTCATTTATGGAGTACGAGACAATTATTCTGGAGAAGAAGGGAAACATCGGCACCATCACCTTGAACCGGCCCGAGAACCTGAATGCTTTGAATGACAGGATGGCGGAAGAACTCGTTGATGTTCTTGGTGCAGCAGACAGAGATGATGATATTAGGGCCGTAGTGGTCACTGGAGCTGGGCGTGCGTTCTCTGCTGGGGCAGATATCCAAGAGTTTTTCCTAACAAAGATAGAGGAAAGAAAGAAGGGGGCAACTCATGACGTGACAAAGGACTTCATTGAGGGCATTCCTCTTGCCCTCGCAAGAGTCAGGAAGCCTGTGATTGCCTCCATAAATGGCGCTGCAGTAGGCTTCGGCTGCACCATCACCTTGGGCTGTGATGTCAGAATCGCCTCTGAGAATGCTAGATTCAGTCTGGCATTTGCTCGGGTGGGTCTAAGCCCGGAAATGGGCTCAAGCTACTTCCTGCCTCGCCTGGTGGGAATAGGCAAAGCTTGTGAGCTAGTGTTCACAGGTAAGACTATTGATGCTAAGGAAGCAAAAGAGATTGGGCTGGTAAATCAAGTTGTCCCTGTTGATGAGCTAAGAGAAGCGACATATGAAATGGCAGGCAGCATTGCGAAACTAGCACCCCTAGCCTTACGAGTCTCCAAAAGAGCTTTGTATAGGGGGATGGATAATGACCTAACCACCCAGGTGCAACATGAAGCTTTCGCTATAGATTACCTGCGTGGGATGGAGGATCATGAGGAAGGAGCCAAGGCTTTCCTAGAGAAAAGGGAGCCTGTTTTCAAGGGAAGGTAACACTCCATTTCAAATGCCTCGGAAGAGCGTGGAAGGCCTTTTCGCGCTGGCTTTCGGTCATCCTAGTGCGATAAGGAGTTGTCAGAGTGAGGACTGACTGCTGATAGTAACGCCTCTACAGAGAAGACCATGTTCTGCCTTCTATGGTGATATAATATCATATGGATTCCCGGCAACTGTTGAGGGGGTCGGTGCAGTGTCCCTTGAGGGTGATGCTCAGGCAATTCAACATCTAAGAGAAGCTATTGCTGAAGGCAAGAACTGGTATTTGGCTCTGCTTGAAGCTATCAGGCTGTGGCGCAGCCCTGAAGAGGATCACAGCGGACGACAGTTAAGCTATCTTATTGATCGCGAAGCGTTCGACTGGTTGGTATTGGCTGAGAGGCTATGTGAGGAAGTTGATGGGCTCATTCCCGATAAGGAGCTGATTGACCTGCTTTTCTTTGATCGAGCACCCGTAGGACTAACCAAAGACGAATTTAGGGAACTCATTGGCGACGCTAAATACCAAGCATATCTCAACTATCTCTATGGAGTCCTTTTGGAGGAGATTCTTGTTCTGGCTGTTATTGGCGAGATTCGAAAGGAGAGACAAGCCTCTGGTTTGACCAAGGACAATGGCGTAGTTGATGAAGCATACCAACGCCTGTATGGCTCTGATCAGCAAGAATTGATAGCGCGCTTCCGGAAGGAAAAAGGCTACTCTGCGCGTAAGTCGATGACCCTAAGCCAACTCAGGGAATTCACTTACTGGCTGTTCAAGCAGCGTGTGAAGAGATGTGACAAGTCCTGCGTTGCGAGCGATACCAAGAAAGCTCTGGCGAAGCTGCATTACTATTTGAAGCTGAAAGGTCGTAATCCGCCTTAGGCCAGCTGAGACAGCTCCAATTCTAGTCTTTCCAGTCTGTCTTCGAGCAAGCGGAGTCTTTGGGCTTCCCTTTCGACGATGTGCGGGGGTGCTTTGCTCAGGAAATCGGTATCCCTCAACCTTTGGTTAAGTTGAGCAACTATAGCTTTGGTTGCCTCGTTTTCCTTTCTTAGCCTCTGCTTCTGGTCAAACCGATCAACCATGTCAGCCCACGGCAAGACTACTTCCGCTTCCTTTAGCACCAAGGCAAGAGCCTCTGTTTTGTCGGGCTTCCTTTCCTGCCGATTTAGGATAGCCAGGGGATGAACTCGAGCTAGTGTTTGTATGGCTTTTGCTTGAGCGGTGATGGATGGCAAGAGATCGTCGGCATAGACCCGAGCCTCGATCCATTTGTCTGCTTTCACTTTTTGTTGGGTACGGACATTGCGAATAGAACGTACGATCTCTATTATCGAATCCATAGCCCTTTCAGCTTCAGGATCGATGAGTGCATCGTTAGCGACGGGATATTGAGCTACCATGATGGAGGTCGGCATTTGGCCTTCGCCTGACACGCGCTGTTTTAGTTCTTGCCATAGTTCCTCAGTAGCGAAAGGCATGAAGGGGTGCACGAGGCGAAGCGAGATTTCCAGAGTATCCACCAGGAAGGGTAGAGGTGAGGGAGCTGGTTGGTCACGTAAACGTATTTTAGCGATTTCGATATACCAATCACAGAATTGAGACCAGATGAAATCGTATATCTGTTGCCCAGCTTCACCGAATTGGAAATCCTCCATAAGTTCAGTCACATTGTCGATGAGCCTGCTGAGTTTGCTCTCGATCCATCGGTCTTCTATTCTCCAAGGCCTATCGGACTCCCTTTCGGCGACTAGGGTAGCCAAGGCAACTGGCCTTCCACTGTTTGCGGTATCGATGTTCTGTAGGATGAATCTAGCGGCATTCCACAATTTGTTGACAAAATTGCGGCCGGACTCTAACCTTCCTTTGCCAACGTTTATATCATTTCCTGCCGAAGTACCTGCGGTAACTGCGAAGCGAAGAGCATCAATACCATATCTGTTCACCGCTTCCAGCGGATTAATAACATTCCCCTTTAGCTTGCTCATCTTCTCTCCATTCTCATCTCTAATTAGCCCGTGGAGATAGACAGTCTGGAAGGGGATTTCACCGGTATCTTCGAGCCCCATCATGATCATCCGGGCTACCCAGAAGAAAAGGATGTCGTAGCCCGTCTCCATCACCGAGGTGGGATAGAAATAGCCAAAGTCCTCGGTATCGTCTGGCCACCCTAGTGTGGAATGTGTCCATAGGGCTGAACTGAACCAAGTATCGAGGACATCAGGATCTTGGAAGATTTGCTTTGAGCCGCAGTGGCTACAAACTGAGGGTTCGTTCGTTGAGACCGTCAGATTGCCACACTTCTGGCAGTACCACACCGGAACGGGGTGTCCCCACCAGAGCTGTCGGCTGATACACCAGTCTCTGATGTTCTCCATCCAGTCGAAATATACCTTGGTCAAGTGTTCTGGAATAATGACTATGCTTCCTTCCCTGACAGCTTTGATAGCTGCCTGAGCTAAGGGTTTCGTGCGAATAAACCATTGTAGGCTGGCTCTTGGCTCAACCATCGTTTGGCAGCGGCTGCAATGCCCTACCTTATGGAAGTAGGGCTCAATTCTCTCCAACAGATGCTTGCCCTTCAGTTCCACAACTACTCTGTCTCTACACGTGAACCTCTCCAAACCCATATAGGGGCCTGTGTTTTCGTTCATGGTGGCATCGTAGTTCATGATGTTTACCAAGGGCAGGTCGTGCCGTTGCGCTATCTCGAAGTCTACGGGATCATGAGCTGGTGTTATCTTCAATGCTCCAGTGCCAAAAGAGGGGTCAACGATATCATCCGCGATGATGGGGATCTTCCTATCTATGATGGGGAGGATTACGCAGCCTCCAACCAGATTGCTGTAACGCGTATCTTCTGGGTTCACGGCTACCCCAGTGTCGCCAAAGAATGTCTCTGGCCGCGTGGTGGCCACGGTCAGGAAGCCATCACGGTCAGCTAGAGGATAGCGGATATAATAGAGTTGCCCCGAAATATCCTTATGCTCTACCTCAAGGTCGGAAAGGGCAGTTTGGCATCGGGGGCACCAATTTATTATTCGCTCCCCTCGATAAATCAATCCTTTTTCATGCAAACGGACAAAAGCGGTGCGAACTGCTCTGCTCGGGCCCTCGTCCAATGTGAAGGATTCCCGCGTCCAATCACAGGAAGCTCCGAGCATTTGATGCTGATCATTGATTGCTTTCCGACTCTGGTTCACCCATTCCCAGGCCACCTTCACGAATTCTTCTCTGCCTATGTCTTTCTTGGTTAGTCCTTCCTTGGCTAGCTGCTGCTCCACGATCACCTGCGTGGCGATGCCGGCGTGGTCAGTTCCAGGTACCCATAGAGTAGGCTCTCCTTTCATTCGGTGCCACCTAACCATGATGTCCTCTAGTGTTGTGGTCAGGGCATGCCCTAGATGAAGCTCGCCAGTGACGTTAGGCGGCGGCATGATGAGAACGAAGGGTTTCCTCGCAGGGTCTATTTTGGGGGTGAAGTAGCCTTGCTCAAGCCAGGAGTCATACCATTTTTTTTCTATTTTGCCTGGCTGATAAGCCTTGGGGATGTCGGACATTTCAGTTGATCTCGATCATAAAGTGACTGCAAGAAAATCTAGCACGACTCGCTGACCGTGCCAGGGGGTGTCAGCTTGGCGTTGCGAATCAGTTCTTGTCAACTGACCCCGCTTACCCCCTGGCTTGCCAGCAGTTCTACCACCTTATCCAGAATTATGTCCGCTACCTCCCGTTTAGGCAAGAGGGGCAGGCTATCGGTCTTGTCCTCTCGGTCAATTATCGTAACTCGGTTATCGTCGGCACCGAAGCCACTGTCACGGTCGGTGATGTTGTTAGCCACAATGAGGTCGAGGGCCTTTTGACGCAGTTTGTGTTTCGCGTTTTGTAGCAAATTGGTGCTTTCGGCGGCAAAGCCTACCTTGATGAAATCACCCTTAACGCTAACTAGAATGTCTTGGGTACGCTCCAGTTCTAGGGTTAGCCTAGTGGCTTCCTTCTTGATCTTGTCTTTGGCTACGCTTGAGGGGCGATAATCAGCTACAGCCGCCGCCATGATTAGGGCATCGGCTCGAGGCGCTACCTCCTCTATCGCTTGATACATTTCTTGAGCGGTGGTGACATCAACGATGTCCACGCCGACCGGCTTGGCTAAACTGGTAGGAGCTGCAACTAACAACACCTTGGCCCCCCTGTCTCGAGCTGCTTCAGCTAGAGCATAGCCCATCTTTCCCGAGGAGCTATTGGTGATGTACCGAACGGGATCGATGGGTTCGTGAGTGCCACCAGCAGTGACTACGACATACCTGTTAGCTAAATCTCCATTCGCCCCGAGCAGTTGACAGACGTGGCCTATTATCTCGTGTGTCTCGGCAAAACGCCCTGGGCCCTCTTTCCCTGATGCTAGTCTGCCCGATTCTGGCCCAATAATCGTGAAGTGGCGTGCTCTAAGCTTCAACAAGTTGTCCTGAGTAATAGGATTCTCATACATGTTGGCATCCATGGCTGGCGCTATAACGACAGGTGCTTTGCTTGCCAGCACTGTACAACACAATAGGTCATCAGCAATGCCAGCAGCCAGCTTAGCGATAACATTAGCCGTAGCTGGAGCGATGACTATTAGATTAGCGGCTTCAGCTAAAGATATGTGCTCCATGCTAAATTCAGAGGCTAGGTCGAACATCTCAGTAGCTACCGGTCTTCCCGTGATGGCCCGAAAGGTCACAGGGGATATGAATTCCGTGGCTGCCTTAGTCATAATCACATCTACTCTCGCTCCTGCTTGACTCAGGTGGCTAGCAACCGGTACTGCTTTGTAGGCAGCAATGCTTCCCGTCACCCCCAAGACAACAGTCTTCCCGTGCAACATGATGCTCTTCACCTCTTATCCGTCTCGTTCATTTCATAAATAAGGCGCAATCCAATTAGCGTTAGATCATCATTCACTATCTCTATAGCGGGTGTCTCTTCAGCCAAGAGCTGGGCATAGCCCCCTGTCGCTACCACCTTCGTCTTGCTCCCTAGCTCTTCCTCTATGCGCCGAACCATGCCCTCAATAAGCCCGATGTAGCCGAAGATTATACCTGATTGCATGGCGGAAACTGTACTTCTGCCAATGGCCTGTTTAGGGCGAACCAGTTCTATTCGGGGCAGCATGGCCGTACGCATAAACAGGGCTTCGGTGGCTATTGCGATCCCAGGGGCGATAGCTCCTCCAAGGTAATCACCTCCTTGAGATACAACATCAAAGGTGGTAGCAGTCCCGAGGTCGATAATAATTACAGGCTCTCCATAAAGGTGATGAGCGGCAACAGCATTTACCACTCGATCAGGGCCAACTTCCCGAGCGTTGTCTATGGAAATGCGTATCCCAGTTCTAACTCCGGACTCAACTACCAATGGTGAAATGCCTAGATATTGTCGACACATTTGATGGAAGGTGGGCACCAATGGCGGGACGGCGCTACACAACGCTGCTCCTCTTATTTGCGAAAGTGGTATAGCTTGTCGCTGGAGCAGATTGAGCAACAAAGTTCCATATTCATCTGCCAAGCGGTGGATTCCAGTAGCTAATCGCCAAGTGACTCTCAGCCTATCACCCTCGAAGATGCCTAAGGCAATGTTGGTATTTCCAATATCTATGGCCACTAACATAGCAAATCAGCCAAAGTACTCTCTTAGCCCTTGGTAAAAGC
>CAZHQV010000033.1:0-15544 GCA_964534285.1 uncultured Dehalococcoidales bacterium | reverse complement strand
GACACTCCAGATTGCACCGCTGGCAACTCATGCAACTGAAGACGCCGTCTACCATCTCAGGAGTAATATCGTCCGCTTGAAATACCTTCCTGGCCGCCTCGAGCCTTCCTATGGGCGAAAACGCCTTGTTCTGCGTTACTTCGTAGGTGTGGCAGACACTGAGGCAAACATCGCATTCGGTGCAAGACTCTATCTGCTTGATTGCTTCCCCTGGTTCCATGCTTTTGATTATACTATCAAAATCCGACGGTGCAAATGAGACCGAAAGCAATAGAGTGGCTTGACGACAAGTTGAGAATACTTGACCAAAGCAAGCTTCCCCATGAGGAAAGCTTCATTGACTTGGTTGATTATCACGATGTGGCTTTGGCCATTAGGGAAATGAAGGTCCGGGGGGCGCCTGCCATCGGCCTTGCCGCCGCCTACGGCATAGCTCTGGGAGCGCAGAGCATAAGGGGCGAGAACAAGGATGAATTCCTCAGCCAATTAGATGAGCTTATACAGGCTTTCGTTTCTACCAGGCCCACCGCGGTCAACCTTTTCCGGGCCATTAGCAGGATGAAAAGAGCCGTCACAGGCGACGATGTTTCCCAAATGAAAAGGGCGCTTGTCAACGAGGCAAAGCAAATCCACCAGGAAGAAACAGATGCGACCAGGCGTCTCAGCCAACTGGGAGCTGAACTTATTAAGGACGGCTTCACCATCCTCACTCACTGTAACACCGGCGCTTTAGCCACCGGGAGCTATGGCACCGCGCTGGGCATAATCATAGCTGCCAAGGAACAGGGGAAGAGAATAAGCGTTTTCGCTGACGAGACTCGCCCGCTTCTACAAGGAGCCAGACTCACCACCTGGGAATTGGAGCACGAGGGAATCCCTGTTACCCTGATCACCGATTCCATGGCTGGCTATTTCATGAACCAGGGCAAGATCGACTGCGTTATCGTTGGTGCCGACAGGATTGCCGCCAATGGCGATGTTGCCAACAAAATCGGCACCTATGCAGTTGCTGTTTTGGCCCGAGAGAACAACATCCCCTTCTATGTCGCCGCTCCTACCAGCACCCTTGACCTCTCCCTGCCTTCCGGTGCAGAAATCCCTATAGAGCAGCGAGACCCCGAAGAGATAACTCACATTCTGGGGACACGCATCGCCCCGGAAGGAACAAACGCAGCTAACCCTGCCTTTGATGTAACGCCTCACAACTACATAAGCGCCATCATCACCGAGAAAGGTATAATGGTAGAGCCTTTCTCAGATAGACTGGAGAAGACAGCCGCCTGAGCAAGTATCATCGGGAGGTGAGAGAATGGCCACGTACGAGTACTGGTGTCCAAAGTGCCAGAAGGAATTTGAGGTCAGGCGACCGGTAGCTGACTTCGATAAGCCTGCTTCCTGCCCTGATTGCGGCACGGAAGGACAGAGGTTGATATCCACCTTCGCATCGAAAATAGACTACAGTTTGCAAGTCCCGGCGAAGCGGCCTTTCAGAAGGAAGGGTGACGAAGCGAAGGAATAGAGCTCCAAAGGCTTGCGCCATTGGCCAAGTCTTGGCGCTAATGGTCTTGTAAATGTCTGATGAATCAACATTAATCCAACATAATCCTCTTGGGCTAATAAGAAGCTACGCAAGTGGAAACGCTATTAACTGCTGATGAAGTAGCTCAATACCTCAGGCTAAACCGCGAGACCGTTCTGCGCAAAGCTAAGAAGAGAGAAATCCCAGCAACCAAAGATGGGCTACAGGAGCTACCGATTCGAAATGAGGACGACTTCGCCATATTTGAGGAGATAAAAGCAACAAACCCCCTTTGAGGTATATGAGGCCATGACCAAAACACAGGAAGAGGCCCACCGCGAAATAGGCGAACTGGTTGCCAAATATCGGAACTTAACAGCGCCAGCCATCAAGAAATACACCGAGGCGGATACTCGTCGAGTCTTCATCCTGCCCCTGTTCCATGCTCTGGGCTGGCACGTATATAGCCGAGAAGAAGTAGCTGAGGAGGTTAGGGCAGCCATTGGGAGAGTGGACTATGTTTTTAAGCTGCGTGGAATATCCCAATTCTACTTGGAAGCAAAGGCATTGCGAGCTGAGTTGACTAAGCCTGAATACTCCAAACAAGCGATTACCTACGCCTACAACAAAGCTATAACCTGGGCAGTTCTCACCGATTTTGAGGGGCTGCAGGTTTACAATGCACAAACAGGCCGCCTGTTCATAAACCTTTCGTACGACAATTACCTAAGAGATTTTGATGACCTGTGGCTTCTGTCCCGAGAGTCGCTGCAAAGCAACGCGCTGAATGAAAAGGCTGAGAGGTATGGAGCGCTTCCCCCACGATTAGCCATAGAACAACGACTCTACAACCAGCTTCGTCAGTGGCGGGAAGACCTTTTTACCCAGCTTTACCACTACAATCAAAACCTGAGCTTCGACCAGATAGACGAAGTTATTCAACGACTTTTCAATCGTCTGATCTTTATTCGCACGTGCGAGGACAGAAGAATAGAAGATAGAGTCCTATTAGGCGCTGTCCACGAGTGGTGGAGTAGAGGGCGCAAAGCAGAATTTGTCGAAATATTGCGGCGCGTCTTTCGCGATTTTGATGGCTACTACGACAGTGAGCTTTTCGAGATTCATCTTGCCGACCAACTGTTCATTGAGAGCACGCTTATCGAGAGCATCATTGGTGGCTTATATGAAATAGCGGGTGGCATGGCTAGTTATGACTTTTCCGTCATTGACACTGATGTGCTTGGAGCTGTTTATGAGCAGTACCTAGGGCATGTAGCGACTGTTGCGAAGCAGCGGGCCAAGCAGGCACAAATTCGCATGGATTTGGGCTTTCCCTCCGAACCAACGTTTGAACTTGCTGCCAAAAAGGAACGACGCAAAGAGCATGGAATTTACTATACTCCCAGATTTGTGACCGACTACGTAGTCAAGGAAACCGTAGGGCGTTTCCTTGAAGAGCATACCCACAATGAAATACACAATATTAAGATTCTAGACCCAGCCTGCGGCTCTGGCTCCTTTCTGATTCGTGCCTACGACGAACTCCTCAACTACCACGCTTACCAGCGTGGTAAATCGGTGTCAGAGCTTGATCAATGGGAACGCCTGCCCATCCTTACTAAGAACATCTTCGGCGTGGACCTTGACACGCAAGCCATTGAAATTGCTCGCTTGAATTTGCTGCTGCGGAGCCTGGCAAAGCGGGAGACACTTCCCAGTCTTGCTGAGAACGTCCGTCAGGGCAATTCGCTTATTTCGGGCACTGAAGAGGAGCTACGAGGCTACTTCGGCGATAACTGGCAAGAAAAGAAGCCATTTAATTGGAAGCAGGAATTTGAGGATATTATGGCTCAAGGTGGCTTTGATGTAGTCATAGGCAATCCGCCCTATGGCGCTCAATTTGACACATATGATAAGGACTACCTATACCGCAACTTCCAGACCACAGAATACCAACTAGATAGCTACCTGTTGTTCATTGAAAGGGCTATCACACTCCTTAACGACAAAGGTTTCTTGGGGCTTATCGTCCCTAATCCTTGGCTCACTAACATCAAGGTCACCAAGTTAAGACTATATGTTCTGGATACTTGTAAGATAAAGGAGATTACCCACTACCCAGTAAAGGTATTTGGCCAATCAGTTGTCGACACAGTTGTGGTCATAATGCAAAAAGAACAAGATCATCAGGAAAGAAGTGAGAACCAAACGAAAATAACAATATATAGAGAGTATCCTGAACCTGAATTGATGCATACCATTCCACAAGCCCAGTGGGAGAGAACAGGCATTCTCAATATATTTGTGGACGCTTCTAGCCTGCAACTTCTCAGAAAGATTGAGCAAAACACAATGAACTTAAAAGTGGTTTGCGATGTTGTAGTTGGAATAAAGCCATATCAAGTTGGCAAAGGGCAACCGAAACAAACGAGAGAAATAGTCGAGAATAGAAGTTTTGACGCCACGAATAAGAAAGATAATACATACCGACGTTATATTAGGGGTAGCGATATTAATCGTTATTGTACCCAGTGGGACCAAACGCATTGGATTTCTTATGGGCAGTGGTTAGCAGAGCCCCGCAAAAGAGAGAATTTTGATGCTAAAGAGAAAATAATCATTAGGCAGACTGGTGATTCACTAATTGCTACCCTAGACCGAGAGCAATTCTTGTGTTTTAACAACACTCATACTATTAATCTGAAGAATACCCTGTATGATTTGAGATATATTTTAGCACTCATTAACTCCCGTCTTATGAACTACTATTACCAAAGCCTGAATCCTGAAAAAGGGGAGGCCCTAGCTGAAGTAAAAGCAACAAACGTTAAGCGGCTCCCCATCCGCCATATTGACTTTGATAACCCTGCTGAAAAGAAGATGCATGATGATTTGGTGGCTCTGGTGGAGAGGATGCTGGAGCTAAATAAACGCCTGGCACCTATTCGTGATACATACTGCAACGAGCGTGACGAACTCCTCAGAGAAATAAACCGCACCGATAGCGAGATAGACAATCGCGTTTGTGACCTTCATGGGTTAACTGAAGAGGAGAGGAGGATAGTGGAGGGAAGCTAAAAGCACAGCATCTTGACAAAGTCAGCATCTGTGCTAAATTTATAGTTGTAGTGGATAACTCCTGTTGTTCCGACAGCAGGAGTTACTAAATTTCCCTTATTGTGCTGTCAATAAGGGAAACTAAATTGGCAAGCCCCACATCAAAGTGGGGCTTGCTCTTCTAAGGGTCCTTCGAACAGGCAGTCCATAAGATAGTCGCGTGTTAGGGCGACCCGTTTGTCCGCCGCTTCCCTCAGCGTCTTTGCCCAGCTTTTCCCCGGGACACAGGCATTCTCTACCTTCTTGTTCGTCTGCTCACGAATATAGTTGACAGCTTCTGCCAGGTCGCTGTCTCCAGAAACCAGAATGGCGGTATCATAGGCATCTCTTACTGCCAAGGTAACCATATCAACTACAATCCGGCTATCAATACCTTTCTGCGTGTAAACATCATGCTCAAACGCTTTGCCGCAGATGGGGCATTCAACTATGTTTCTCCTTGGTACAACTCGTCCACGCCGAACCTGGAGGTTTTCAATCCAGCCCAACTTGTCGAGAAACCGCTGGTGCGCCTTGCCCTGTGAGGAGTTGGGATGCGGACTGGGGGTGGTGTAGTAGTAAGCGCGTACCAAGCAGCGCCCTGAAGTCAGCTTGTTGATTAAGCCCTCTATGTCTACAGATTTTTGTAGACGGAGACCAAACTTTACACCGGCATAGAGATTGCCCCCATCTATAAATACCATGGCACGCTCATTCTCCACGGCTCAAAACCTCCTGCTTGCTAACCTCGTCCATAGCTTTCGGGGAAAGGCGATGCAAATTCAGATTCCCGTCATTTTACAGCATTGCCCCATGCAGGGATAGCCATTTGAGGTGCAGACAACGGTAATCCAACCATGGCGAAGGGCTTTCCTGTTTGCAGAGAAACGGTGCCAATGTGGCCGGAGGGCTCTGCTCCAAAACAGGCAAATGAAGTAAAATCAGCCCTTTCCTACGTAGATTGTAATATAATAGTGAAAATCGGCTACGAGGAGGAATAGCCTTAATGTCCAAAGCACAAATAGGAATCATCGGTGGGACTGGGCTTTACAAGATGGTGGAGATGACTGAGGTGGAGGAACTGAACATGGCAACGCCTTTTGGGGAGCCCGTCGATCCTATCATCCTGGGCAATCTTGAAGGGGTAAGGGTTGCTTTCCTCAGTAGACATGGTAGGGGGCACCGCGTCAGTCCCAGCGAGTTGCCAGCGAAAGCTAATATCTACGCCCTAAAATCGCTTGGAGTGGAAAGAATCATTTCGATCAGCGCGGTCGGCAGCCTCAAGGAGGAAATCCAACCGCTGGATCTGGTTATCCCCGACCAGATTATCGACCGCACCAGTGGGAGAGATAGCACTTTCTTTGGCGGCGGGATAGTAGCCCATGTTGCCTTCGCTGAGCCTTTCTGTCCCGTCTTGAGCCAAATTGCGTTCCAGGCCGCCACAGAGACAGGGGCCAGGGTGCATAAAGGGGGCACCTATCTGGCTATCGAAGGGCCTCAGCTTTCCACCAGGGCTGAGTCGCAACTTTATCGCGCCTGGGGCGCCGACATCATCGGCATGACGGCTTTGCCTGAAGCCAAGCTGGCCAGGGAGGCTGAAATATGTTACGCCACGCTGGCCTTCATTACTGACTACGATTGCTGGCATCCAGAGTACGAGTCGGTCACTGTTGACATGATTCTGACCAATCTGCGAAAAGGCGTTGATACTGGTAAGAAACTCTTAAGATTGGTTATGCCTCACATCCCCAAGGAGCGAGACTGCGCCTGTGGCACCGCTCTTGAGAGGGCTATAGCTACCCAGAAGAAATACATACCGGACAAGGTAAGAAGCGACCTGGACGTAATCATCGGCAAATATCTGAGAGAGGTACAGGATGTCAGCTAAGTTTGGCTGTCTGCCCACATCCATTGGCAGTCTTCCTCATGTTGACCCAGAGGAAGCTTGCTCCGTTGTGATGAAGTATCTTCCTGACATTCCTGCCTGGCCTCAACTGCCAAAACGCTCCCCTAAGGAGAACATGTGTGTTCAGTTCAGCGAAGGCTTCCCGGGAGTGGTCATGAACGGTGACAGACTCCACATTGAGCCACCAGCAGATTTCGATACCAAGCTGGAGCAAATCTATATCGATTCTGAGGAAGGCAATTTCACCAAATATGGCGTTTCACCGGAATACGCCACTGGCCTGCACTCTTTCCTTTCTTCGGCCAAGAGACCACACCTAGTCAAAGGCCAAGTAACCGGTCCCGTCACCTGGGGGCTCACTGTCACTGACCAAGCCGGCCTGGGCGTTCTCTATGATGATACCCTGGCTGAGGTTGCAGCCAAGTTCTTGAGACTGAAGGCCTCCTGGCAGGAAGACTTTTTGAGACAAGTATCACGCAATACCATTGTCTTTGTTGATGAGCCTTATTTGGTTTCCCTGGGCTCAGTCTTTACACCCGTTCCCGAGGAGAAAGTACCCTCTTTGCTAGAGGAGGTCTTGAAGGGGATCGAGGGGATAAAGGGGATTCATTGCTGTGGTAACACAAACTGGCCGGTCATCCTGGGAACCACCATCGATATCCTTAGCTTTGATGCCTACAATTACGCTTTCGATCTCAGCGCTTACCCCGACGAAGTCAAGTCTTTCCTGAGACGAGGTGGCACTATCGCTTGGGGAATTGTCCCTAATGATGAAGAGTCTTTGGCCAAGGAATCCTTGCACAGTCTTTACGACCGTTTGGGAGAGGCTATGGCCCCCTTTAGCAGAGGCGGGCTTAAGTTTAGTCAGATTCTGGAGCAAGGACTGTTGACGCCCTCATGCGGGTTGGCAGGTTTATCCCTCGAGGCAGCAAATAGATGTCTGGAATTGTTAGCCAACCTTTCGCAATACTTGAGAAAGCGATATGCGCTATAGGCAGGATGACCCTCCAGACTCGGGCTTTTCGGCGACCCAGCAAAAGTAATATACTGATATAGCACCGACGGTTTAGGGATAGAATAGGAAAAACCATGAACAAAAGCAAAAGAGTGGCCTTATCAAAGCGGCGCCGACGCCAAAAGAAGCTTGAAGAGAAGAAGAAGGCTCAAGCCGTAGCCACAGAGTAATGGAGAGTGTTCTCCTTCTAACCGGCAAGCCAGGCACCGGGAAGACCTCTCTTGTGAAAGAAGCCGTGGATGAGGTTAGGACTAGAGCCGGCGGCTTCTACACTCAGGACATAAGAAGTGGTGGGGCGAGGCAAGGGTTCAAGATTGTCACCCTCGATGGCAAAGAAGCTGTGCTGGCGCACATCAATGTTTCCAGCCCGTATCAAGTAAGCAAATACAAAGTTGACATAGATAGTCTGAACGAAGTTGGCGTCTCTGCGCTTCAGCAAGCATTGAAGGAAGATGACCTGATCGTCGTTGATGAAATCGGCAAGATGGAGCTCATATCGCCTCTGTTTCAAGATGTTGTACTGCAGGCCATAGAGAGCGGCAAGACGGTCTTGGGCACCATCATGCTTGGTCCTCATCCTTTTGCAGACAGAATAAAGTGCCGCCCCGAGGTTAGGACTGTGCTGGTGAGCGGACTCAACCACAATGAGGTCTTGAAACAGATACTGGCTTGGCTAGAGGCGGCTTGAGTTCTTCAGCTATCTCTGAGGCTCGATGATTACTTTTATGGAGTTCTGCGCCTGGGCGACAAGCTGAAAGCCCAGGAAAGTCTCTGCCAGCCCTAGCCTATGCGTAATCATTTCCTTTACATGTATTCTACCCGTCTGAATGAGCTCCAGTGCTGTGGCATAGTCCGCAGGACTGCCGGCATAGGAACTGGTGACAGTTATCTCATTACGCCAGAAGAGATCATTCACCGACATCGGAACGGTAATCCCTTCGCCTGTCGGGGCGAAAAAGAGAACGATTCCCCCGCGCTCAACAGAGTGCAATGCCTGCGTCATAGCTGCGGCGGCGCCGGTGCACACGATCACTAGGTCAGCCAAGCGATTGTTGTTGACTTGGCGCAGGAAGGCAGTCACGTCTTCGTTGGCATGAATTGCAGCATCGGCGCCGAAATGTCTTGCCGCCTCCAATCGGTATTCAACGATATCTGTAGCTACAATGCGAGTTGCCCCCAAAGCGCGGGCCAGTTGTGTGTGGAGTAGCCCGGCAATGCCACTGCCGATGACGAGGATGCTGGAGCCAGGCTGGATGCCTGCCAGCCTCTGCCCCCGCACAACACAAGCAAGAGGCTCAATAAACGTTGCTTCTTCAAAAGTCATCTCGTCAGGCAGCGGGAACACGCCGCGGTCTACGTTAATGCTTGGCAAGCGGGTATACTCAGCGAAGCCGCCGGGGTCAAAGTTCGTCCTGCGCAGGGTTTCACAAACGGTATGATGCCCATTTAGGCAATAGCGGCAGGTGTTGCAGGGGACATGGTGAGCTGCGGAGATGCGGTCTCCAAGTTTATAACGCGCCACCCCTTCTCCTACAGCGACAACCTCTCCAGCAACCTCATGACCCAGCACCAAAGGTGCTTTGCCACGCCGATACCACTCCAGCAAGTCACTGCCGCAGATGCCGCTAGCTTCTATCCGCATCAACAACTCGGCGGGACCAATTTCAGGTGTCGGCATCTCCTCCAATCGAATATCCTTGTTGCTGTAATACATTGCTACGCGCATAGCAGTTTCCCCCCTGCAGATTGCTTATTCAACGATTTGAAGTACCAGGGCGCCTTTTCCGGCCCTGATTCTCTTCATTTTCCACTACACCTTTTTCAGTTCACCGAAGCCCAAGGAGTGCACGCCATATTGAAATACGGCACATCCTTTTGACCCCTGCCCAATACACGCTTAAGCAGAATCTAGAAATGGCGTTTGTCAAATTCAGGTGATTCGTAGCGTTTACGTGTGGGGAAATCTTCATCATAAATCCCCAACTTGTGTACGATGTTTTTGAAGCCTCTGACCGCCAGAATCCTCCTTGCTCTCCGTTTTTCCAAAGTATGATTCATGAAGGTAATAAGTGTCTCACCTACTTTGGGGGGGCAGCCCTTTACTGTAATTGCATCTTCTACGTCTCTATTCGCACCGATTGCACAGTTCCCGACCAGGAACACCCTCTTTGACTCTCTCTTGGGTTTCACCTCAGAGCCACAGCAAATCTCTATGTCATCTACAGTTGCTCCCATATTGTCCTTGGTAAACGCAATGAGTACCGACTCTATGCTCATTAGGCAGCCCGAACAGAAATGTTTCCCTGGGTGTTGAAATGAAACCCCTTTCACTCCCGCTTCACGAAACATATCCTCAGGGTCGCGATCCCACTTTAGTTCTTTGACTACATCTTTGATGCTCTCTCCCCTCACATCTATCGTGCTTATGTCCAGTGACCGTTTTGCCATCGACGCGAATTCCTTCAAATGCTCTATGGAGGAGGGCTCGATCCCGAGTACAGTTGAACCCGCGACGTCGCAAGACAGATTGTCTCTCCCTGCAATAATTAAGTTCATTCTGTGAGCTGTGCCCAGAAAATCAGGCCCCCGTTCCATGGCATAGATACCATCGATTATCGTTAGCTCCGGTTTCACTCGTGTATTGAGCAAAGCGATCAAGTGTTCCAAGTCTCTTTTGTGAAACTCCATTCTGGATCTCATATCCAAACAACCCTTCAGATTCTTCAGACCCAAAGATACCTTGGTCTGAGTATGGGTCTTCAAAACGGGCAGATTTATCAAGAAATCCGATTCTAAGGCGGCATTGGAAACCCCAATCTCAGTCCCGTCCAGTTCGAGCTTTCTATAAGATTCCTTATTGAAATCAAGCAGTTCTACATCATATTTCTTGGCAACCCGCTCGATACCCGACCACTTGTACCCTTTGAAAGTATCCGAACCCAACTCCTGGCTTACTACCGCACCTTCACCTATCGAAATATGCCTGCACCCTCGTTCGCGCAGGAGTTGAATCAAGTCCTCGACGATCCTTGAGGTGGTTACAAAACCGTATTTGGGCATTCTCTTCGAGCCACCACCACCCCACGCTATGTTTGGTTTCAACAGAATCTTATCGCCCTCCCTGAGTTTTTCGAAACCATTACATAGCTCGATACATCTTCTGAGAGCGCCCAACGTCCCATCATATTTGACTATCGCTACCGGCATATCAGCAGGGTACATGTCCACTCAATCCTGTCCAGCGGCCTGATGCGCACAGGCCCTTACAAAGCCACGACGCGTGAAAACCCTCTCGACGCCCCCCGGTTTAGCCCATACTGTTCCACAGGCAAGCCTGGTTACCTTTTGAGTACGTCTTTGAACATATCGAGGAGCTTCTTGCTGTAGGGAAACTCCGCCTGATAGAGGACGTCACAGGGGACTTTTTCGCATCTGAGGCAATAGTCCACCTTGCTTCTTATGGCACACTCAAGCACCGGGCAGGATATTCCCACTCCCTTTAGCCACTCAACCATTACCGGGGCCTTGGCATCGGTTCCGGCAACGCAGCCCGGGCAGATTCCCTTATCCCGGATGACACAGACCTCGCACGCTATACCACATGCTGCTGGCATTGGCTACTACCTCCTTTGCTTGATTTGCGGCCTGATGTTCTTCCGCTTCCCAATATGTTCACCCTCAGGAAAAGGCTCCAAATCGGCTTCGCCCCTAGAAGGGGCAACGCGACACCCTGGAACCCTGTGGGTGGCGCCGGAATAGGTCAATCAGCCCCAGCGCTGTCACTGGGGGTTTGCGCCCTTCACAGCGTCGTATAGCTCCTGAGCCCTCCGTGGGGCAGCACTGTCGTGGATAATGCTGCGTATCGCTGTTATCATCGCCACCGGGTGCTCGTCTTGCCAGATATTCCTACCCAGATTTACACCCACAGCGCCCTTTTGCATTCCATCGTAAACAAACTCGAAAACCTCAAGATTCGTCTCTACTTTGGGTCCACCTGCCATGACGACCGGGACAGGACAGCCCTTCACCACCCTTTCAAATCCTTCGCACCAGTAGGTCTTTACCACACTCGCTCCCAACTCCGCAGCAATGCGACAACACAAAGCAAGGTAGCGGGCATCTCTTTTCTCCAGTTCCTTACCCACAGCAGTAACCGCCATGACGGGGATGCCGTACTTCTCACCCTCATCAACCAAGCTTGCCAGGTTCAACAGGGAATCATGCTCATAGTCAGTGCCGACAAAGATGGAAAGCCCCACGGCAGCCACATTAAGGCGAATGGCCTCTTCCATGGAGGTGGTGATGCCCTCATAGGCAAGATCCTTCCCCACCATGCTTGTGCCGCCGGACACTCTAAGTATGATTGGTTTGGCCTCATCAGGGTCTATTGACGACCTTAGCACCCCCCGGGTGACAAAAACGGCATCAGCGTAAGGGAGGAGCGGTTCAATAGTCTTGCGTGGCTCCTCTAGTTTGCTCACTGGCCCCTGAAAATATCCGTGGTCTATTGGCAAGAACAGACAGTGACCATCCGGTTGAATCAATTGCGCCAGCCGGTTTCTCTTCCCCCAATCCATAATATGGCCCTCCTTCAAGTTCTCTAAAGCCACCAGTATTATACTTATGGGGGTGACAAATGCTCAAGGAGAACGCCCTTTGCTCCAGAATTTGATAGAATTTGGAGGTTCACAGGCTAAGTGACATCGATGAGAATCACACTCAGGCCTTTAGGCAGCATAGATAGCGAGGCCACCGAACACATGGGGCGAAGCCTTAACCAAGTTTTCGGGTGCCCGGTAACAATCAAGCCTAGTTGCAACCAGCTGGCTCATGCCTACCATTCGACAAGAAAGCAGTACCTCGCCTCAAGGTTGATAGCCTCATTGAATGCCCTGGGGAAGGAAAGAGATGAGAAGGTTCTCGGCATAGCTGATATTGACCTTTATGCACCCCGGCTCAATTTCGTTTTTGGTGAAGCTGACGTAAGGTCAGGCACCGCAGTCATTTCCCTGTGTCGTTTGAGACAGGAATTCTACGGTTTGCCCCCTGATAGTAAGCTGTTCATGAAGAGAGCTACAAAAGAAGCAGTTCACGAACTGGGCCATACCTTTGGTCTAGGGCATTGCTCGGACGCAAGGTGTGTCATGCATTTTTCCAATAGTCTTGACGACACCGACCAAAAACAAGCAACTTTCTGTGGCAAATGTCGTCCCAGAGTAGTATAATCTACGGTCGGCTTTGAGACCGGCCTTGAAGCCATAGCATATTCAGGAGGTGTGAAATGCAAAAGAAAAGGAAACTTGGAAGGGGGGTAGCTGTAGTTGGTGCGGGAATGTCGAAGTTTGCGATGTACCCGGACAAAGACTCCAAGGATTTGTTTGTTGAAGCATTCAATGAGATGCGTTCCTCGGTGGACAAAGGGCTAGATCCGAATGATATTGATGCTCTTTATGTGGGGAATTTCACAAATGATTTCTTTATGCATCAAGGGCATTGGGGGCCCATAATTTCTGATTTGGTTGGGCTGGCACCGAAGCCAGCAACAAGAACCGAGGGCGCATGCGCAGCAAGCGCGCTCGCTTTCAGAGAGGGCGTTTTCGCCATAGCCTCCGGATTTTATGACATAGTCTTAGTCAGTGGAGTGGAGGAGATGTCGAAACGCCCCACGGAGGAAGTTACCGAAGGTTTGGCACTGGCGACTGTTCCTTATGAGGGAGAAGTTGGCTTCACCTTTCCCGGTGTGTTTGGTGCCATAACTACCGCCTATTTTGCGAAATACGGGGCCACACGCGACCACCTTATGAATGTTACTATCAAGAGCCATAACAATGCTCGACTCAATCCAAAGGCGCAATTCAACATGTCCATCGCGGATATCATGAAGGCCAGGATTGAGCGGGCTAAGAAAAAGGGAGAGCCAGTGCCGACATGGAAAGATGAGAAGGAAGCTCTCTGGGACCCCAGATTCAACCCTCAAGTTGCCTGGCCAATGCACCTCTACGATTGCTGTCCCATAAGTGATGGGGCGGCTTGTATGCTGTTGGTAGCCGAGGAAATAGCCAAAACCTTCACTGACAATCCCCTGTATGTCATCGGAATAGGGCAAGGGAGTGGCAGAGGCTTACATGCTGCCCCCAGCCTTACCTCCTTTGAAGCTAATAAGAGTGCTGCGGCAGAGGCCTACGGGATGTCGGGGCTTACGCCCAAAGACATTCAGTTTTCCGAAGTACACGATTGTTTCAGCATGGCTGAACTTATCCATATAGAGGACCTCGGTTTCTTCGAAGAGGGAACAGGGTTTAAGGCCGTTGAAGAAGGCTTAACAAGATTGGATGGCCCTATGCCAATTAATACCTCAGGTGGCCTTAAGTGCAAAGGACACCCTGTGGGTGCAACAGGTATAGGTCAGTTGATCGAGGTCTGGAAACAACTGAGAGGTGAGGCGGGGGAAAGACAGATTCCCAAGAAAGACCTGCATATCGGTGCTGCTCAAAACCTCGGAGGCACGGGAGGTACTTGTACGGTTACCATCCTCGAGAGGAGGTAAGACAACAAACCGACTGCTACAAAACTGTGTCTTCGGTGAAGTCTCGAAGCAAAAACAGGAAAACTGATGAGAGGAGGTAAAAATGGAAGCAAAGCCTTTTAGTGATATTTCTTACGAGCAGTTCCTTAATGAAGATAAACTCATGGGCTCGAGGTGCAAGAAATGCGGTGCCCTTTTCGTGCCTCCGCGCTCCATTTGTATAAAGTGTTATGGCTCGGAGATGGAATGGGTTGAGATGAAGGGGAACGGGAAGCTTGCCGCTTTTACCGTCATAAGCATAGGTCCTCCCTTCATGATCGCAGAAGGTTATGATAGGAAGAATCCTTATTGCTCTGGCGTGGTAGAGTTGGAGGAAGGCGCAAGAGTTGATGCCCGCATTGATGGGGTGGATACAACCAAGCCTGAGACCATCAAAATCGGTACTACTCTTACGGCGGAGTTCTTGCATCGTGGTGAGGGGGAGAAAATGAGAACGTTCTTGGCATTCAAGGCTTCGTAACCGCTGACGCAAAGACAACCGTCTATTGGTCGATGTTGACCTGGGTAGCCACCAGGTGAGGCGAGTGTACTGGCACTGCTGCAGTAGCCAGGCTGTCGCTCAGCCTTGCTCAAAGCCAGAACTTGGCGAGTATTCGATGCTGAAATTGCCACATAAGTTTGAGGCGTTAGTCACGCCTGAAGCCTATCCACATAGACCCCGAAAGATACAGGTAGTCCAAACTCAGATGTCCTTCGTTTTTCTCACCGGGGATTATGTATACAAGGTGAAAAAGCCAGTCGACCTGGGATACTTAGACTATACTACTCTGGATAAACGCCGTTTCTTCTGCCACCAAGAATTGGGATTGAATAGGCGCCTTTGCCCTGACGCTTATCTAGCAGTGGTGCCAATTGTTGAAGATAAAGGTGAAATCCGCATTGAAGGAGTGGGGGATCCAATAGAGTACGCCGTCAAAATGAAGCAATTGCCACAAGACCGTATGATGGACGTGCTTTTGCCCGACGGCCAGGTGACCAAAGAGATGGTGGCAAAAGTGGCTGAAAGGCTGGTGGACTTTCACCAAAAGGCCGAAACAGACTCAAAGATTGGCGCCTTTGGCAAACTAGACGTTATCCGCCAAAACACTGATGAGAATTTCAGTCAAACTGAGAGATACGTCGGCGTTTCCATAAGCCAGCCCAGGTTCAGTCAAGTCAAGAGTCATACCGACGATTTCATTAACCGCAATAGCAGCCTATTTGACAGGCGAATAAACGAAGGCAAGATAAGGGATTGCCATGGCGACCTCCATGCTGCTCATATCTGCTTCACCAACGGCATCTGCATTTACGACTGCATTGAATTCAACGATAGATTCAGATATTCTGATGTAGCCTCGGAAATCGCCTTTCTAGCTATGGACTTGGACCGCTACCAGCGGGCTGACCTTTCTCAGCATCTGGTGAACACGTATGTAGAAC
>CAZHQV010000032.1:1197-15870 GCA_964534285.1 uncultured Dehalococcoidales bacterium | reverse complement strand
ATTGATAAGTCCTTTCTGGATGTTGAAGTCCATATCGGCCACTTTACCTATCTCGTTGGCATTCATATCCAGGACTCGCTTACTGAATAGCTCCTTGGTATTCATTTAGACCTCCTTCTCTACATCATATCAATATTATATCAATCCAATTCCGAATCGTCTCGCCTTGTTGCACTGAGGGCAACGCCCCTTCGCCAGTTACTCATCAGGCCAAGGGACAATATGTCTTCACCATGCCGCATACAGGACATCGGGCCTTTGGACATTGCCAGCTTTGTGATCTCAGGAGCGCGACTTCCAGACGATTAGCAGGACAATCAGCACGCCAGGAAAGCTCAGGTCCCAGTACAGGATGGTACCTGCGTTGAAGACAGACCGGTTTCCACTTTTGCGAATCTCGATAATATGGCCGATGCCGGCGCAGACGAGGAAAGACGGAAAACGCAATGGCCGTTGGCATCGAGAAGGTGTTGCCTGTCCAGCTACGGATCAGTCGCAGAACACCAAAAGCAAGAGTTGTGGCGCCGGCTTCTCTTTGCCGAGGCCTGTCTGGAGGAAAGCCAATGCCTACAGCAATTCTGTGACCAATGGGTGGAAGCTGGTGACAGGCAAAGACACCAATGCCCCGGAAACCAACATTGGGGTTCAGGAAGCCGCCTAGAAAAGCTTCACAACTCCCATGCGGTAGGCAACAACCGCTACTATAGCGCAGATCACAGGTGCAGCAAAGAAAACGACGGCGATTTTGCGCTACACCAGCAACAGTAGCGGTTTTGGCATCTAACCCTGCCACATCACGATGACCATCGGTCTGGAGGCTAACATAGAGACCTACACCTTTGAACAACCATGTGTGAACAGCTGGCTGAATCTATCCAAACCCTAAGCTGAGGTCCGGGTTGGACAGAGCCTTAGCTCTGGGGAAACCGCTGTGAGCTGGCATAGCATATGCCGCGTCGTTGCCCGCCACCGTCTAGCTTGGCAGCGAAGAGTCTCTTTCATTGCTGCAGCGTCTTTCTCTCCAAGGCTGGGCAGCTCCTACGTCTTCCTATGGAGTGCCGCCAGTCATTCTGCGGTGTCGGTACTCGAATACTCCCTCGAAGACTGGAATCAACAGGTATGCGTAAGCACTTATATCCGGATTTATGAAGGACAACCCCATCGCCGAGACAGCGACAAGCGGGGTGACCATCCCCCTCCTTTTGCCCAAAGCTACAAGGCGCCGGTCTAGGTTGGGGTCAACCAAGCGGTAATGATCCGTAGCATAAGCCCAGTTGCAGAGAAGGAGCGCTCCCAATATGAATATATTGCATCCAAAGAATACCTCCGCCACCGGCTCGTCGGGGTAATCGCCAACTAGAGAGGTGGCAAAGGGGACCAGAGCCACAAACATAAGAAAAATGATGTTTATCCAGAGATGCTTCCTATCGGTTCGTTTGACAAAATGAGACTGTTCGTGATGCCTGGTCCAGAAGACGGCAAGGAGGACAAAACTCACTGCGTAACCAAGGAACTTGTCCAATTGCCCAATTAGCAGACTATGCAACTCAGCTAGCCCCTTTCCCCCTTCAGGAAGAGCGAGGTTCAAAACCATCAAAGTCATAGCGATGGCGAAAATGCCATCAGCCAATGCCTCTATACGATGGGTAGTCATTTTAGGTTCCGAAGCACCTGAACTTGATTCTGTCTCCAGTTTAGGTGTTTCAGCTTCACCCTCGGGCTATCCTTTGCAGTCATAGTCGTGCAAGCTGGTAGTGCTCATGAACAAGTCTACAGATCTTTGCCTGATTATGTCGTCGACCTTTTCCCAGATTTCGTGGCTAGAGCCGTCTAAAGGTCGGACTGGCGTCGTGCAATACCCCAAGTAGTCATCGTTTGCCCTTATCGAATGAACTCCAATAATCGAGCCACCCATGATTACAAACTCACTGAGACCGACATCGCCGCCGGGGTTTCCCGAGTCGTACGTGTAGCCCAGTCCAGGGACGTGGTTGGGCTCCCGAGGACACTAGCTCATCCATGCCAAAGATCACAAGCCCGCCAAAGGATTTCTTCACCACGACAGCTCCAATATGCTCACATTGTTTCCAAGCACCTGTCAACAATTCAGCTGAGTTTTGGTAACCGACGGCTCCTTCTTGGTGCAAGTGCATTTCCCTCACTCACATGTGCGGAGCATATCAACCTGCAAAGGCCCTATAGTAAGCGTGTTCCCGGATAGGTAGCTCTCTTCTGATGAACAACAGGCAGCCCAGCAGCCCAACAAGCAAAACCGAGATCGAACTCATGGCGGCAACTGCCCCCACAAGCTCAAAGGCGTGTCCCACGGCGTATGGAATAATGGCACCCCCGATAGCCATCGCAATGTACAAAAGGGAATATGCGCTTGGGGACTCCGACTTGGGGTATACCGCGGCAGCCGAGAGCAAGAGCGGCGCGATACCGGCCAAGAAAAGCGCTGCAACCGGGAACAGCACTGTGTCGACCGTCGCGTCGTGCGACAATGGAGCAAGTAAGACCAGCACAGCCGACCCGCTGGTGATAATGATAAGTGTGTTATACACGGAGAACCCCTTGGTGGTGACATACCCGCAGGCCAGACGGCCCAGCAACATGCCTGCTGCAAAACCACACAGGACAAGATGGGCGCTGCCTAGGACCATTCCCCTTGCGTTCTCCAGGAAGGTAACAAGCCACATGCTGATCCCCTGGGCCCCACCTCCCGCTAGAGTCAGCGCGCCTACCAGGCCGATGAAGAATCTGCGATCAAACGAAACCATCTCTCTCACGAACCTGAAGGAAAGTATGTCCACTCTTCCCATATGCTCGAGCCTGGTGATTGCCACTGGTATGACAAGGAGAAGAACAAGGAAGCCTGGAAAGGCAAAGGTCCAGCGCCACGATATTTGGAGATGCTCAATAAGGCCGGGGAGAAGTGGCCCCAGAATGGTGCCGACTGAAAGGAAGACGAACAGCGCTGACTGGGCACCCGCACTTTTCTCCCTCAACACGTTGGTGGCGTATAAACCCGGAAGGATTATCAATGTCCCGTTTCCGAAGCCCGCCAGGAACAACAAAGGAATGAACAGGGCAAACCACTGGCTCAGTGAGGTGGCGATCAGGGATACGGAGACCAGCGCCGCGCCGGATATGATAAGGGTCTTCACCGAAAGCTTCTGCAGCAGCCGGGTGATAAGGACACAGCCGAGCATGATTCCGGCGAAGTAGACAAGAGGAAGTAGTCCGCCCTCGCCCTCACCTAGGTGGAACTCCTGTATGATATTGTGAAGTGTGGAAGGGATCAGGAACTGGACGATACCCGCCCCGACCACCAGGGGGAAGAAAGCTCTCATGCTCTTCATGGGTCAGGCGTTGATGTCCGAGAGTTCCTGTGGACCGGGGATTCCCCTGCGATTTCCCATTTCAATTCACAATGATGCCTTGTGCCCCTCATCGCTTTCATCACCAGAAATACGGTGTGTTGTCGTCAACTCCTTGGCTAGGCAGCAGCGTGCTGGGAGCTGCGATCCCCCCGGTCCCATCACGATGCGCCTGCCTGGCAGAAGTCTGGCTGACTTTCTTCAACTCTCATGGCGTGCTTGAATGCGCCCGTGCTCCCTCAGCCCGTCGCTTTCTTTCCCAGACCACTACTGCTCCCAGACCAAAGAGGATCACAACCAGCGAGACGAAAAAGCCAAAGTAGGGGATTAGCCTCAGGAGATGGATAATGACAAGACCTAGAGCCAAGGCTCCCAACATGATAGGTTTGCCCTCCACAGCTCTGAAGCTCCCGATAATCCACCGTCCCAGAAACAAGGCGACGGGAATCTGAGCTAGGTAGAGGGCTACCGCGTAGAAAAGCAATGCGATCAGTCCCACAGATATTCCCACGATGGTGAAGCACACTAGTATGGCGGCGATGGGCGTGACGAACAGGATGACGGCTCCCCAGCCAAGGCTGGCCCAAGGCCTGGTGCGTATAGACTCGGTGACGGACGTCAGATGCTTGGGAACAAGGAGAATGATAACTAGCCCTGCCACAAGAGCCATTAAGAAACTCGTCACCTTGCCTAATACCCCAGAGAAAAGGGCGAAAGGTCTGGGTAGCTCGATCCTTCCTGGGGGCGGGGTATGAGTGCCCCCCGAAAGAGTCTGGGTATCTGATTCCATATCGGCTCCCGTCCCGCTGCTGTAGCTAGGGTCGCCTTGAATATTTGCCGTAGGAAATATTGTCAGGCCGATGACTTCAAGGTCAGCATTTCCGTTTACTCCATTGCTGGTGACGACCCCGCCTACACGATTGCTGCGATCCTCAATAGGGTTCTCAATGCTGGTAATTCCAGCAACAAAGAGAAGGTTGCCCTTAATCTTGGCTGTGTTGGCTATGTTCACCGACAGGCCAGCAACCTGCAAGTTGCCGTTGATGTTGCCACCAACATTGATGGTTTGCCCTACTGCCCATACAGTATGCTCAACATTACCGTTCATATTGATTATTTGGCTGGCAGCCACAACGCTGCCATTAACCACACCATTGACAGTGACCGTGGTGCCGACAGCCCATAGGTCGCCATTAACAGTGCCATCAATGGTAACGGTATCGGCGGCCACAAAAAGGTCATCGTCCACCACCTCTCCGCTGGCGACGGTGACACTTTGCCCGTTCCGGATATCCAATGCTGCAACCGGCACCGTAGCGAATATCATTAGTAAGGTGACTACGAGAGTGGTCAGTAGACCTCTGCAAACATGCTTTGACATGTTCACCTCCTTACGAGCGCGGTATCTGTTTAGCCGTCCCCCTGCCTATCGCGAGGTTGTAGCCAACTACGAGTATACATGCAATGGTCCTCTAGCGACAATAGCCTTTCAGATCCCTCGTCCGTGAGCGATGTAATCCGATCAGTCTAAGCATCTCCCTTGAGATTTGTTCGCTCTGCTTGCAATGACAATGATGGGGAGCTGTAGTAGCCACCATATCCGTTGCGAACGACGTTGCCGAGGTGCCCATCTCATCGTGGCCAGTTTCTGTGTAGCGCTAACCTACCCTTGAACTGAGCCTTTTCAGTCTACACCGAAAGGCTAAGGATACTGCGTTCTCCCTAAGATGTGTTGATATGGGAAGCAGACCCCGGTGGTTTTTCGCCTGCCTCAAAACAGGGCAGAGATGCATCGCTACATATAGGATGAGTTGCGGGCTTTATTGAAACTCGCTCTTACCCATGGCGGCAAATATGATTGCTGGTATCCCAAGAATCCAGGTCCCGAGAGGCCAGGCACAGATAAGGGCGCAAATGGAGCCAGCAAGAGCCAGCCACCATATCCTCCGCCTGATGGCATAAATGCCGCCTACTATCGCCACTATCCCGAGCAAAATCATAATCGTGGCGATAAGGTTAAGCGCCACACCTATTTCCGGCATTGGGTGCAACATTGGGATGATTTCTCCCAGCGCTGCTACTACTATGCCCGCTATCACACCTACAAACCCAGCAATAATGCTCAGGATCCCAGAGGTCGTCGGCTTCCATGTCTTCTTCATTTTCTAATCCTTCTTTCGATTGGTATATGCTAGTCTGAATTTCCCATTTAGACTCACAATGAAGAAATGCCTCATCGCTTGTGCATAGCAGCTGGTTTACCAAGCCCTTGCCCCCGTCCATACGGCCGGTTAGAGCTCATCTCGTTACTCTCTTGTTGCGTGCCTCGAAGTACAGGCCTCCTCCTTCTGGCTCACTAGCCGTCTTTCTCTTAGCGTCAAGTGATGCCAGTTGCCGGTACATACGGTAATTCTTTGGCCAGAATACGCGTTTGAGGTTAATAAGGCAATAGGACTTTAGTCTTAATACAGTGGTGTGTTGGGGCAGAGGGGGTGGCACTCTGGGTCTAGATGGGCATTTGGTTCAATCCTGGAGTGTCACCCAACTACGTGAATGAGGTGACTACAATCGCCTGCGACTCGGTGCCGCCGGGGACACGTCGGGGTTCAAGCACTCATCCCTAGACTTGTCATCGAAACTCCCATGAATCGACACATCAGGCCTTGCCTCTCTGCTTCGCTCTCAGAGCCGTTTTCCTTTCAGGCGAGGGTAAGGACACGACGAAAGTAATTCCGACGACTATCAGCATTGCGTAGTAAGATTCTTTCATGACACTGACTGCTGAATCGCCTGCTATGTTGTCGAGTTCGTCAACCAATTCTTTTTCAAGACCGCTGAATACCTTTTCACCTTCTTCAGCAAGCTCTTCCGCATCGACCCAGGCAACGTCTCTGTCAAGAATATGGTCATTGCCTGCCTGTAAATTTGAGCAGGCGTAGGCGAGCCAGACAAACCAGAAGCGGCCTTATGTGCTTGAGATAGACCATGACCTATCTCGATGGTTGCTTCGCAACGCCGTAGGCCTATGTGCCCAGCGTATTCTGCCTGAGACAGCCTTGACTGACCTATCTCCTTTCGGTCGCGAGATAGTATCTCTCAGGTGCTGCACGCTTACGCTACCTGCTGGCTCTTCCGCGCAAAGAAAGCCAGAGCAAAAAGCGTTATGCCGCGGATAATGGCGTAGATCCCGACTATAAAGACGACGGTCAGCAGTCCGAGCAAGGGGTTTACCAGGTTTATCACCAGCAGCAGCACGCCGAAGACTACCGCTAGAGCCCCGCTCAGAACCATCAGCCCTTTACCACTACTGCCCGCCGGCAGCCCGAATACCCCGATGATTTCGAGAATACCGATAACCAGCGCCCAGGCGGCGATCAAGAAAACTAGCACAATGGCAGTGATTCCTGGCCAGGCGAAGGCGATAACCCCCACCACGATACCGGCTATGCCCTGCAGGATTAGCAAGACACGACGGCCTTGATCCATGTGACCCACGGCTGAAATGAGCGCGAACATGCCAGTCACAAGTGCAAAGGCGCCAAAGAGGATGATCAGCACCTCCAGTGTGATTAGCGGCCAGGCTAAGGCCAGAATCCCAAATATCAAGGCGAAAACGCCCCAGAGTAACAGTACCCACCACTTCTGAGCTAGAATAGCTTCTGGGGTCCCGAATATTTCCCTCATGCTTGCACCTCCTTACGTGAAATCGGGCCTCTGTATTTTGCTCCTTCGCAGTCTTTGCGAAATACGCGTGCCCCAATAAAACAACTGTGCATCGACCATGTCCTTCCGGAATCCAAGAGTGGCCTCTAGGTCTGGGGTGGAGATGTGTGCGCTGCGCACTTCTACTTGCCTAAGGCCCCTCCCTGATGTTCAGTGTCTTACTAGGCTCATAGTGCTCAATACCACATGGGAATCGCTATCGGGCAGACCTTAAGGGCCTTGTCTGCGTTGCCCCTCTTGGGATAGGCCTGGAGCTAAGGTTATGGCCCGCGGTCTACCGTTGGCAGCTCGCCCTTTGTCAATGCTATAGTATCCGCGTCAAATCCCCAAGTCAATACCAAATGTGCTGTCCGGGCAAGGGCTGCATGCGCAATTTGGCTATTTCAAATGGCAGATGAAAGAAGGCAGGCTGGCACATTCAGCAGACGGTTGACATAGCAACAATGGCTAGCCTATTCGTGGCGGGGGCCCTTCCGCACAGGACATCTTCTCCTCCGATTTCTTTCAAGACCTCTTTCCTGAACAGTCATGTCGGGATAACTGGCGTGCTCAACTAGTCCTCATGCACTCTGAGGTTGAACGTTCGCTGACCACATCCGGTAGATATGGGGGAGGAACCAAGTGTCAATCGGCGTGGCTTGGTGCCAGGCCATGCCGGTCAGGAATCAGCCTCTTTGGTTCCGTCTGATAATGTCCCAGTATGCGCCCCGAGCACCGCTTTCTATCAACTGGCACAGAACATCATCATCCGCGTAGTTATAGCTCCCCTTCTCAGCGGGTCTCGACAGAGCTAAGAATCTGGAGTCGCCGGCTGTGAGTTCATCTATAAGTGCCGGCGCCTGGTTCCCAAGCAGAGGAGACAGATAGAAAAGGGGCTCATGAGCGGCCTGCCCCTTGTCAGGATGCAATCCTCCCTTGATGGAGCCATCAGCTATAGCCCTTGCCAGAGGGGTATTAGGATACACCCTCACTCCGGTGGCTATCCCTACCAGGGGGACGTCCAGTTGTTTTGCTCGGTTGATTGTCATCGTTGCTGTCTCCGCCGTCTCCCCGGGACCGCCGATCAAGAGGTCAAACATGTAGTTGAGTCCTTGCCTACGGAGGAGATCAATTAGGAGGTAGACGTCCCTTGCTCGATGTGTCCTACCTAGCCGATAGAGCTGCTCGTCGCATAGTGAGTCAACACCGAAGTTTATGCCGGCACACCCTGCCGACTTCATGAGACTGGCCAGTTCCTGATCGAAAGCAACCGGTGAGCAGTAGCAGTACCATCTTATTCTGTCTCCTATGCCTTCCTGAATCATGGCTCGGCACACGTCTCTGGCGTGCTCGACCGGGAGATTGAATTCACTATCGCAGACATGTAACCACGATACTCCTTGGTCAACAAGGCCCTGGGCCTCTTGAACAACGATCTCCGGTGGTCTGAGACGCGTTGTCCTTCCCTTAGCCAGGGGGTCGGCACAAAAGATGCATTTCTGTGAGCAGCCTCGTTTCGTCTCTATGCCTACCATTGCTCCCAGTTGTTCATATCTTCTATTGTCAAAGATTCGGCGATGAGGCGTTGGCAGATACCGGAGGTCAACGTCAACCCTGGGATTACGCATGACGTCTGTGTTCCGCCAATAGACTATGTTGGGTAGCCGGATGAATTCCCTCCTTATCGCCTGACAATTGGCCAAGGCCAACAGTGCAGCTTCGCCGTCACCTTCAACGCCAGCATCAGCGTGTGTAGCCTGAAGCACCGCCTCAGGCATTGTGGAGAATCCAGTGCCACCGAGGAAAATAGGTGCTCTAGTGAGCTTCCTAACCTCGGTGACAACATCAGCAATCCAGGGCAAGAAGGACTTTCTGGATGCGAAGGAGCAATCGTCGGTGTTACGAACTGGCAGGCCTACTAGCAACGGCTCGTGGTCTCTTAACTCGCTTCGCACCGCCGACTTCCAGTCCGTCTCAAAGGAGAGGTCTAGGACGTGCACTGGCAGAGCAGCCTGGGTGAGGGCCTCACCTACATACTCCAGACCCACGGGGCTTACGGGCGGCCGGGCAACATTGGTATTTATAAGCAGAACAGCTTGTGCCATAAGTCTCCCGCCTGCACGCTCCTGTGCCGGGCGAGGACGGGATAGAGGCCTCGCCAATGACAAGTATAGCATCTTGGCGCTGGGAGGCTATAGCTGGCGTCCACGTCGGGATGCGCTTATGCTGAAGCAGTTGCAAAGTGAGTGGAAGGAGGGACGTAGTACTTCATCGCTGGGAAACTCACAGCTGTTTGAAGCTGGAGACTTCCGCTGGTGTGAGCCACCAAGCCATGTCATAGCTGGCGTGGTGGTGGAATAGTTGAGCAGCCGCTCCGGCTCCATGCTTATTTGTGTGGAAAAGTGATAAGGTCGTAGGAACCCTAGAGCAGAGAGAATACACAGAAGGGAGGTCTTACCACCGATGGCTAAGAGCCAGGAGAATGGTAGCACAATTCTGTTGGGGCTTGCAGGATATGAGGTGGGAGAAGTGATCGAAGAAGCGAAGGGGATAGTGGTAGAGGTAGGGACTGACTTAAAGAAGCCAGCCTGCCCGCATTGCGACTCGGCGAACTCATATAGACATGGGAGAGCGAAAAAGAGGAGAGTGCTTCATGCTTGGAGTCAGGGCGAGAAGATTTACGTCGAGATTGCTCGTGATCGCTGCCGATGCTGCGATTGTGGGTATTCCTTTGCTGAAGTTGCAGAACTTGTGCGTCCCCATTGAACAGGCTCTGCCCCGGACTGGGTGGGTGAGGATTCTGGCGCACCGACGCATAACGACTACGCTGGGCTTCTTCAGGCGGGCGTTGTGCGGAGGTTTCCAACGTTGCCCTGAATAAGACTGGCACGATAGCCTCAAAACTACTACAATGTTAGAGAACCTATCGATGTTTCGGCAAGAACGAGAGTCATCAAAAGGCACAGGAGGCTTACGTAGTGTTATGGATCAAGATTTGGAGTTTCTCTTTTACCCCCGCTCAGTTGCCCTGGCTGGAATCAGCATTAGCGATCCCGAGCATTGGACCAGGACCTTCTTCGACTCGCTTCTGGAGTTTGACTTTGCAGGGCCAATTTATCCGGTCAATCCCAGAGGTGGTGAAATAGAAGGGCTAACGGTTTATCCGAGCCTCGGGGATATTCCCGACATGGTGGATTATGTAATCAGCACGGTGCCCAACCGAGTCGCTCCTACTTTGGTTGAGGAATGTGCTCGCAAAGGAGTAAAGGCAATACACTTCTGCACCGCGGGCTTCAGTGAAACGGGACAGGAAGAAGGAGCAAGACTGGAGCTTGAGTTGGGCCGAGTCTTCAGAAACATGGGGATCAGAATCATTGGTCCCAACTGTATGGGGATCTATTGCCCTGAATCACGACTATCTTTCGGTGCAGATTTTCCCAAGGAAAGTGGCCAGGTGGGGGTTATCAGCCAGAGTGGTGGCAACGCCATAGCGATAGTCAAACAGGCGATGTGCCGAGGGGTTCGCTTTAGCAAGGTCATAAGCTACGGCAATGCCTGCGACGTCAGCGAAAGCGATCTTCTGGAATATCTTACTACCGACCCCAATACCAAGATAATAGCCTTGTACATCGAAGGGGTGAAGGATGGGAAACGATTCCTGCGGGCGTTGGAACAGGCAGCGAGGGAGAAAGTGGTCGTATTGCTTAAGGGAGGCGTTACAGAAGGGGGTGCCAGGGGAGCTGCTGGCCATACCGGGTCCCTTGCCGGGAGCGAAGCTACCTGGGATTCCCTTTGCAGGCAATTGGGGGTGATTCGGGTCTTATCTCTGGAGGAATGGGCTGATGTTCTGGTGACGTTCTTGTTCATGCGTCCTCCTCGGGGAAGAAATGTTGCGCTGATAGGTGCTGGAGGTGGAGCGAGTGTTCTAATAGCCGACGAGTTTGAAAAGAGAGGGTTGAGAGTCCCAGAGTTGCCCGAAGAGATCAGGAGTCGGCTAGGGGAGTTCACTCAGGCCGCCGGCAATATTCTGCGGAATCCGGTGGATTACTCACAAAGCGTTGCGGAACCAGAGAAACTGGCCAAGGCTATCGGCATTGTTTCTGAATGGGAAGGGATTGACTGCATAATTGGATTCCTGATGGCATTCTCCCGTCAGAGTATAATGGCGGGTGGCCTGATGTCCCTGGCAACAGAAGGGATTTTGGGGGGGAGCAAGGTGGCTGCAAAGCCGATGGGCATGATGTTCGAACCGCGTATTCTGCCAGAAGAAGTAGAGCTTGTTTTCCCTCTTATGGAGAAGTTTGTCTCCTCGGGAGTGCCTCTCTATTACTCCTTTGCGCGCGCTGCCCAGGCCCTTAGCTTGTACCTAGATTATCAGGAGACACGCCCGGGAAAACTAATGAGATAGGGGATAGCCATCTGTCACAGCCTCTTCTACGGGTCATGAGGATGTACCCTCACTCCAGTACCCGTCCCCACTAACGGGATATTCAATTCTATTGCGTCGCCTACTGTTATTCCCCGTGTCTCACATGTTTCTCCTGCGCTGACTGTCAATACCTTCAACATGCATTCAAGTCCTTGGCTACAGAGGAGACTAGCTGGGTGGTGAATACCACTCAAGGAATGTATCCTATCCAGCCCAGGGAGATGCTCATCACACAGTGATTCAAGATTGAAGTCTGCGCCCTGACCTGCCGCTGGCTTCGTAGGGCTGGCTAGCGTCAAAGTTGTCTTTCCATCTTCATATGCTCGATGCCAGCTTCCCAAAAGGGTGAACCTGACTGTTCGAACCCACACTTCCTGTAGAACTCTACTACTTCCTGTTGAGCATGGAGGACTACTTCTTCCACTTGCTTCCTTCTCAGGTTCTCAATCATGAAGGATACGATTCCTTTCCCTATTCCCATATTGCGGAAAGGTTTCAGCACAGCCATCCTCTCCAGCTTAGCTTGTCTGGCCCCCGGAAATCGAATTCTAGCAGTGCCTATGGCTTGGTCTCCGATTCTGACCAGTATGTGCATCGCCTGCTCTTCCAGATTGTCAAACACTATGGTTTCCGGGAGGCCTTGTTGCTCAACAAAGACCTCTTTTCTCACCTGAAAGGCCCCGTCCAAATCACTGTCATTCTCCACGAGGGTATAACTTAATTCCTTCATGACGATGCAGGCGAATACTGGTTGGGGGTACATAATTATAAGGCAAGTGATGCTCACTATCCTAGGGTATGGACCCCGTCACTTGCATCTGTGAGTCCTGCTTAGCTACTGGGAACGAAGCGACAACCGAGGAAAACATCCTCGAGAAAACCGGAGGTCAGGCAGGCAGATGGCAGTTGCCAGGACTGTGAGGAATGAGTGGAAGCTGGTTCTGTCGGAACGAGCTGATATCACCCTTCAAGGGCCGAAGGGCGATATCCCTGGTGGGGGTGCCAGGCGCTTCTCACACCACAGCATGGCTTCCTTCTTCGCGAAGCCCAGACCTTCACACATGGCTATCGCTGGATGGTTTCTGCTGTCGATAGTGAGGCTTACTGTGGTGGTGCCCAAGCCTCTAAGGTAGTTGACCGCTGTAGTCAGTAGGGCTCGCCCCAGGCCACAGCGGCGGTAGTGAGAGTCCACCCCCAGCAGCCAGACGGCGCCACTCACAGCTTCCTGGGGTGCATACTCTTCCTCGATCCTAGTCCAACAATAGCCTACCACCGCATCGCCATGTGTGGCCAAGAATATGCCCTCGGGGCGGCAGCAGCTCATCTGGACACGGTAACTGACATCTGCAACAGAGTAGGGGCGAAAGCCCCAGCTCGCCCCAAAGGCACGGTTATGTATGTCGGCGAGTGTTTCCTCGTCCCCAGGCATGAAGTGGCGGCAACGAAATGGATGCGGGAACCTAGCTTTGGGTACCTCCCCCTCTAGCTCCATGCCCCAGTAGGTCCGCACAAGGCTAAAACCCTCCTTTTCAGCCAGTTGCCGACCACCTGTCATTTCGTCGAGAAGCGGGATTTGAACTACCCTGGCTCCCAGTGCTCTGCTGTAGGCGATGGCTTTCTCCAGAAGCGTGGTGCCGATGCCGCGGCGACGGTGGCTTGGGCTAACGCGCCCCTCGAAGATAAAGCGCCCCGTCTCTACACTGCCCAAGATGTTCACATATCCCACCAGCATCCCTTCTTCTTCGGCGAAGAAAAGGTCACGCTGCGGCTCGCGATCGGGCTTGGCCAGTTGCTCCTTAATCCATCGTGTGGAGGCTGCCTTATCTGATTTGCCAGCGGTTGGCCCCCCGATGACCAGCTCTACATAGGCCTCGAAGTCTTCGGGTTGGTAGTTCCGAATGGTGATAGACATGTTTTCAGGTCTTGCTGAGATTGGTATTTGGTGCCCCTAATTGTAGCAACCATATGGCCGCGGGGCAACGCGCCGTGCCTGTAGCATTAGCTGCTTGCTCGCCTTGCACACGTCTTATTAGGAAGCCAAGCGCTGCAGATGGCAGGTCTGCTTGTGGACGTGCACCACACCTTCACGTCTGGCGGACAGACTGGCGGGCGTGAAGCCCACCGCAGGGAATGGCTCTGCTGAATGACGCTTTAATGCTGGAGCTTGGGTTACCTGGTGGTGCGCCTTTCGGGCGGCCTCTCCGCCGCTTGCCTTAGCAGACGCCAGCACTGGTTCCTAAACGGGTGTTGCTGAAAAGGGGATGGAATTGAAGAAGCGCTGCCCCTCAGGGGTGCTCGTGAGTTCCGAGGCGGAGTGATCACTTTGAACTAAGAGCTTGTACCGTGGAACGAATCACAGTATCATGTATTGTCACGGGTTGCACGGTAGACAGGCTGGAGAACCCCGATCAAGAAACGTAAACAGCCTCCTCAATACGCGAGGGGCACTGGATGGGCAAGTTGCTGTGGGAACCATCGGAAGAACGAAAGAGAAATGCCAATATGACGAGGTCCATAGACTCCGTGAACAAACGTTATGGGCAGAACATTCAGTTTTGTAGGGGGCTTCATCACTGGTCGATAGCTAACCTATCCGATTAGGAGGGGAGACTCAAGAATCAGCCAAGATGAGTTACCCGGAACTCTGCGACCCCGTGGCCCGTGTGGCAGAATCGCTTCCGGAGATGGGGGTTGCTCCGGGACATCTAGTCTATTCCCAATGTGGCTCACGTTGCAGAGCGAATACCCTCGATTGAGAAAGTCATGGTAGCCTGCTATACGGACGACGAACCTGACATCAGCTATATTCCTGGCTCTGTACGTTGTGGTGATTTCCTATCGATGGAAAGAGGATTTGAAATCCAGTTTCGACAATTGCCCTTTGATCATCCCGCACATATCATGTTTTCCTTTGGTAGAGGGCCTAAGAAGGAGGAGTAAACATGGCAACAAAAGTCGGGATAGTGGGTGCTGCCGTGACACCATTCAAGGGAAAGTGGTATGAGAAGACCTATTATGAACTAGCTCAGATGGCCACCAGGGAGGCAGTGAAGGACGCTGCTATTTCCATTAAGGACGTGGATGCTGCCTTCTACAGCATTTACAATGATATCTTCGAGAGGGCTTGCATCCCTGAGCATCCTCTGCATGGCATCATAGGAA
>CAZHQV010000032.1:0-1097 GCA_964534285.1 uncultured Dehalococcoidales bacterium | reverse complement strand
GATATCTTCGAGAGGGCTTGCATCCCTGAGCATCCTCTGCATGGCATCATAGGAATGCAACACAAGCCGGGAATTCGCATAAGCTGTGGTGGCGCAACAGGCGCCTATACCATATCGGCAGCCCACGCTTATTTGGCCGGGGAGAGGTTCAAGACTGCATTGGTCCTAGGAGTGGAGAAAGCTACCGATTGCTTTGACTTCTTATCCATGTCAGCTACTCCGGAGGTGATCAAGAGCATCGGGTGGTCTGGCGACAGCTTCTTTGAGCAGAAGTTGGGCTGGTCGGCATCTGACAGCTATGCTGAAGTAGTCCTGGGCTATATGGATGAACACCCCGGCGATTTGAAGCCGGAGGTCACCGCCCAGATATCATCTCAGCTGAGCAAGCAGGCGAGAACTAATCCCTATGCCCAGCGACAATTCGACCAGGTGACTCCTCAAGAGGTGATGAACTCCAGATATATAGTCTATCCTTTCAAGGAACTGGAAATCTGCGTCTATAGCGAAGGTGCCGCCGCCTTGATTCTCGCTGAGGAGGATACTGCTAAGGCTATCGCCAAGAATAGCGGAAAGCCTATAGTGTGGATAACCGGTCTTGGTGAAGCTAATGAGCACTCCTTCGCCGGCAAGAATCAGAAAGACATGTCTCGAATTATGTCCGGTCACTTGGCCTCTCGTAGAGCTTATGATATGGCAGGAATAGAAGATCCTGTCAAGGCCATACAAGTCGTCGAGCTTCATGATGCCTTCGTTCACGAGCTTGAGATTACCCTTGCTGAGTTTGGCTTGGTACCTTTAGGCAGAGCCGATTCCCTTATCGAAGAGGGTATTATGCTGCCCGGTGGAAGGCTTCTGGTTAGCCCTTCTGGCGGGCTAATCTATTGCGGACACGCTGTGGGTGCCACCAACATAATGTCGGCTTGGTCAGCAAGGAAGGAGCTCATCGAGAGGAACCTGAGGACGGCCATGGTGCACGGCACAGGAAGTACTGTTGCCCAGTATATAGCATGCCAAATACTGGAGCACGAATAGGGAGGCTTGGATATGGCGGAGAAAAAACAGAAGGTTATACCTGACGAATACATACCCGAAGTTGC
>CAZHQV010000031.1:3285-16193 GCA_964534285.1 uncultured Dehalococcoidales bacterium | reverse complement strand
ATAGAAGAGCACGAAATGAAAGAGGCTAAATTCCTGAGTATCATTGAAGGGGTCAACCTCTTCACCCTAATCGAGAAAGAAAAGAGGCTCTACAAGTTCAGACCGCGGAGGGAGGGCTAAGAATTCTATCTGGGTCTGTACTACCCCCAATCTTCGCTATCACGAAGGTAGCCTATGGGTCACTTTGGGGAATGAAGCTCCCTGGACTCTCCTGCTTGGCAGTTGCGCTGTACGATAGTCCATTTTGTTGCGTGCCAGTGTATGTCTGGTCTCCTGCCTCCAGGCTTTGACTAGCTTTCGTTGCGCTGCTGAATCTCTTGGTCCTTTGTCCACAGGAAGTAATACCTCCTGATGGTATTCGTGAAGCTCTGGGGATACCCAGCGTCTCGAAAGCCCCGGAGCAGATACGGTGCTTCCCTTCGTGAATAACCTTGGTCGAACAAAGCAAATGCGCTGCACTTCAAACCGCCAGGGTCAAGCTTATGCTTGCGTACCGCTGCTACAAGTTGCTTGTCGCTTACAGGTTTCATGGAGACATTTTAGGAGATATGACTGGAGATAGCAGTCGAGACACTTCTCGAGGCGCTTCAAAAGACATGGGCTGGACTTGAAGCGATAGAGCCAACGTGGACAAGAAACCTTTTCGTGGAGATCGTTCCACGTTCCATCGTGTCAAGTTGCATTACGCTCAAGGAGACAAGCACCTAGACACAAATTTGAAAATTTCGCAGCCAGACTTGGGGCTTCTTCGCGCTTTGAGGCATCACCCACTTACTTGAAGGTTAGTCTACTTTCTCCAGGACAGAGTTTACAGCTGTAGAAAATGTAGTCCCGCCGAAGCAGCACTTCTTCCAGTGCACCTTGGAGCTTGCCTTCTAGACTAGGCAGCTCTGATAGCGCGGCTACAATGTTCCTGACCTTCTCTGATTGTGCCCACTCACGTATCATCCTCCAGTGCTCATCTGCGTAGCCCGCAGCATCGCCCTCAGTATATAAAATCGTAGAATTCTCGCAGTCCAAATATTGGATAGCTGCGTCCTTCGGGTGCGTCACCGTCTTATATGCCGGCTTACTGCTTCTAGTGCCTGTGGCGATCTTTATTGCTTGGTCAATAGTCATCCAGGAGAAGTGAGCCGTTAAGCCAGGCCGCAGATCGTTAGCGTTAAGGAGTTTAAGGCCCCATTCCTTCGTGGCTTGCTCCACTGCCTCCTTATGCAATTGCTCACATAATCCGAAGTAATTATCCCACCTAGCCTTGAAACCGTTATAAGTCCTCCACAACTCGGGAAAGGGGAGGTGCTGCCGTATGCTTTCAAAAAGCCGGTTCCGCTCACATCCATCAGCGATGCTCAGGGGATACCGCGAAGGAGATGGTGGGGATGGAGCCTTGAGACCAGAGCGCCACGTTTCAATGAGGCTGCGCACCTCAGCTAGGTGATCGCTCAGGCTTTCCTTGATGATTTCAGTCCTTACTGCTCTCAGCGTCTGTTCTTCCCGGGCTTGCTTGAATTGCTTATCCAATGTTCGACTGTCCGTTATCCTGAACTCCGCTTTTATATCTGAATACGTAGCTCCATGTTCTAAACGCTCGAGCATTCTTTTTCTTTGTTCCACTGTGAACTTTCGCGGCACGAAAATTACCTCTACTTCATAGAAAAAGAAATTTTACCACTTTGGAGACGCTATGTCAAGCACTATTTACACTTTTATCCACTATAGTGTACGATTAAGAAGTAAGAATGTGCTACTTGACATCTCTTTTCCCCGTAGGTTACAATACAACGAAATGTTAAGTAGATGGCAAGATTGAAATTCAATATCACAGATGAATTGATGAGGCAGATTATAGAGGAGGCTAACCTTCTCTGGCCAGGGCATGGCATGGTAGCTGTGAGACGACTAGTTCGAGATAGCCTAAGGCGACTTTGGAGATATTGCACTGGAAATGGTAGAGCTAGACATCGCGATGGAGAATGACCTGATTGCCAAGACCCGTGACCTTGCTGTCCGATGCTTTGGTGATGCCAGTGATGCGTCCTTGGCACAGGTGGTCGAAGTGGCATTCAGGATGCGTTGCCTGTGGTCGCGCTCGGTGATGAGGGGGCAACAACAGACCGATGAAGCAGTTAGTGAGTGGGAGTTTGCAGAATTGCCGCTTAACCAGGAGAATAGCGGCACAATACGTCGTTGGGTATTTAGGAGGTGAAATATGGTGACTACTGAAGTCATAAACAAGGAACGATTGGAACAGTACATTCTGGAAGCAGCGAAAGGAGCTGGTTACGAGGAGGGTTTTGGCATCACAGGATGCGACTTGAACCTCAGGCATTGGTGGGTCGCCTATGCAAGACAGTCAACAAGGGAGCAGGCAGATAATGACCGCCTCGCGGAATACTTGCTCACTTGTGCGAAACTGGCCAAGCAGAACGGCGGCATCGTCCCGCGGGAATATGTGGTATACGATGCTGAGTCCAGTGAGGACTTGAATCGGCCCGGTATGATTTGGCTACGCACAGAGTTAATAGCGGGTAGACGCATAGCTGGCATTGTCATTCCTTTCCAGGGGCGCCTATCTGCAGACCCCCTCCACCAGTTAGCCTTCGAAAGGGAATGTGCTTACTACGGCGTAAGGATGGTGTACGGGGACGCCCCTGCTGGCGAGGATTGGGCAAGCCAGACGACCAGGCTTATCCAAGCCCAGGCAAACGCCTTGAGGGTCAAATGCAACCGCGATAACGCCCTAGCAGGAAATATTGCACGCGTTTTGGCAGGCAAAGCACCCGCGCATAGAGCAGCCTACGGCTATATTTACCGTGCCGAAAAGATTATTGAAGCCCGAACAGGCAGAGCTAAAGTGCTGCGTGCCTGGTGGGAGATAGACGAAATGGGACCCGATGGGCAGCCGGTTTGGGGAAGCCCGGCCTGGGTGGTCATGCAGATTTTCGTTTGGATCGGAGACGAAGGCCGCACCGCCTACTGGGTTGCCAGCAAACTGAACGAGCTCAGGGTTCGACCGCCCTACAGAACATCATGGGCTCCCAAGACGGTAATCAAGATAGTCGGTCGCAAGTGTTATACGGGGAAGGCTGAATACAATGCAAATGGCCGTGTTCCGAACCCAGAGAAGCCTCTGGGTGACTTGACTTTGGGCATAAAGAGAACGCTCCTGCGGCCAAAGCCTGACAGTGAGAGGGTGACATTTGAGGTGCCGGCCCTCATCACCGAGGAACAGTGGCTAAGAGCCAACAACAATCTCAGGCAGAGAGGCCGCGGCAGGGGCAAGCAGGGCAAAAGGATTCAGGCGTTGTTCCGGGGTCGGATGCTTTGTCCACAATGCCAGAAGCCTATGTCTGTGCCGCAGAAGGGAGGTAGCGACCAGGTCTACTACTACTGTCGGGCACATTACTGCCCGTGGTTGAGAGATCCTTGCACATTCAATCGCTTTGTTCCCGGAATCTGGGACGACGAGATCTGGGAGGAGATCTGCGCTATGCTGAGCAATGATGCTTGGATGGAAGAGCAACTGGCGGCGGAATTGTCTCAGAGTGTAGACTTAGAAAAGCTCATCAGAATGGAGCAATTTAAGATCAGCCAGGCAAAACTTCGAGTCAGCAAGGTACAAGAGGGCTGGGAAAAGGGCTTCTACACACCGGAGGAAGTCCAAATTAAACTTACCGAACACCGTGAAGCCATTGCCAGAGCAGAATCGGAGATTGGAAGACTTCGTGAGCAGATGGCGAACAGGAGTTTCAGTGCCATCGAGGCTGAGCTGCTGCGGCAGAAACTGAAGGCCCTCCGGGATCGGAATCTGTGGGAGTCGACTGTCGAAGAGAGCGCCGACTTGGTTGCCAAGCTCGGAATTAAGGTCCTGCCGTCAGAGGAGCTGAAGTCGAGGAAGATATTTTGCCGGTTGAACCTTGACAAAGTAAATGAAGAGAGGGAGCAGGCCGGTTTCGCAAAAGTGACCTTTGGTGGGGCTCAGTGGACAGAACAAAGAACTTTTGCCCTGGCTTTTAGTCTGGCTACCTAGCAGATGAAGGCCACCTCTCCTTCCGGTGGGGAAGATTGAAACTCTGTCTCAGTCGGGATTGCTCGAAAAGCTGAGCATGTGAATGGATGCCCAGCGTTTCTATTCTGGACTACACTTTTCAGGCTATTGTGACCTCAAACAATTTGCACGATTGTTCAGCGTCCAGCTCAACCAAGATTAATCAGACAACATGGGGCCAGACATTGACTTCACCACATCCAGCTAGTGGATAGGTCAAGTCTCTAGTCTTCGAGGAGAACGTCGCTGAAATCGCGCCAGAGGACAGGTCTGCTTCGCCTATCTTAACGTAGCCTTCGTGTTTTGCGGAGCAGATGACTTCAGAATCGCATCCTCCACAGGTTAGGCCGGAATTGGGGGATAGCCCCTGTGCTGTCGAATTTCGTTGGCGATAACCACAAGCTCCCAAGTGGTTTCCTCCAGCACTTTCCTATCGAATCGTCTTGGAGGCATTGCTCCTGAGAGCAGGTACAGATAAGACAGTTGATCCACAGGGTAGGGAGTGCTGCGGGACAGAAGCAGCGCTCGCAAGCTGCCGGGCCCGGTAGAAGCTTCAGGTTAGACTTGCCTCCCGTACAGGACAGTCAGCTCCCTGAGTCTATCTTTGATTTCGTTGGTGAGCATATCAAAAGTGAAACGCCAACGCCAATTCCCCTTTATGCTAGCAGGGAGGTTCATTCTGGCTTCGCTGTCCAATCCTAGGACATCCTGCATAGGAATGATAGCTGTATCAGCAACAGACATTAAAGCTAGGCGGATGAAATCCCAGTTGATTTCTCTGCCGTCTGTGCCCAGATATTTCAAAGCGAGCTGTCTCTCCTTGTCTCGCTGCTTTTTGCTCTGAGTGGTATGGTCAATTTCGCCCCCTCTGAACCAGCCGATGGTCGTGTCATTATCGTGGGTGCCGGTGTATACGACGCAGTTTCGTGGGTAGTTGTGCGGCTTGTAATCATCAGCTTTAGGGTCGTTGCCAAAGGCGAACTGCAGAACCCTCATCCCGGGAAATCCAAATTGGTCTCTTAAAGCATCCACCTCTGGCGTGATTACGCCCAGATCCTCGGCGATGATAGGCAATGCCCCAAGTGCATCCTGGAGGGCTTTGAATAGCGCAGCGCCCGGTCCAGGCACCCACTGTCCATTCATGGCAGTGGTGTCTGTGCCTGGTATCTCCCAGTACTTCTCGAAGCCGCGCAAATGATCCAGCCTGATGATATCTACAAGAGCACGCGTTGCTTTGAAGCGCTCAATCCACCAAGCATAGCCATCCTCTGCCATCACATCCCAGCGGTACAAAGGATTTCCCCATAATTGCCCTGTCTTACTGAAATAGTCAGGTGGCACGCCAGCCACGACCGTTGGCTTTCCACTGGCGTCCAGATAGAACATCTCAGGATGTGACCAAACCTCAGCGCTGTCAAGGGCAACGAATATGGGCATATCGCCGATCAGTCTTATCCCGCGCTCATTGCAATACTTCTTGAGCCCAGACCACTGTTTGAAAAACTGGTATTGCCGGTACTTGTGGCACTGGATTTCCTGGTTCAGCTTCTTGCTCCAGAGCCTGAGAGCTTCCGGTTGGCGTTTTCTGATATTCTCTTCCCAAGTATTCCAAGCAGAGAGTCCATTGGCCTCCTTCAATGCCATAAATAGTGAATAAGTATCCAGCCAAGAAGCAGTCTGCTGGCAGAAGCCTTCGAACCGGTCCCGCTCCGTCGCCCCGGCCTTTCTTCTAAACGTCTCAAAGGACCTTCTCAACAGAGGTAACTTGAACCTGATGACCTGGCCATAGTCAACGCTACCTTCGGAGAAGGAGGGAACATCCTCCAAATCAGCGGGCTCCAGGAACTCCTCCTCAACCAGTTTCTCCAGGCTTATGAGCAGTGGATTGCCTGCAAAGACTGAAAGGCACTGATATGGAGAATCGCCGTAGCCAGTGGGACCTAGAGGAAGCATCTGCCACAAGTGCTGCTCTGTGCTGACCAGGAAGTCCGCAAAACGGTAGGCCCCACCCCCCAAATCTCCTGTTCCAAATCCGCCTGGTAGCGAAGTTGGATGCAGCAATATCCCACTCGCTCTAGGAAAACTCATGTTATCACAACCTCAAGAACATCGTTATCGCTTTTCATGCTCTCGGTTCTAAGATCAGCGCTACCTCTGCAGGATCAAGCATCACTGCCTGCTCTCTAAGCGGGGTACTAGATGGGAGGTTATCATCCCGGCAAATGCGATGTAAGCGATGCTGTGGGGTGATAGCAGAGATGGCACGGAGAGCCACCGGTATGGGCTCATCTGGCCTCTTGTTCACCAAGACCCAACCTACCTGCCCGGGAGCCTGCTCTGTTTGTCGTCTTAGTATGAGCAAATCCCTGCTATTCTTAGTTGTCTTGAGGTCACCCTCTCCCTCGAGGAGAGGGTGACCTATCTTGAGCTTATTAACCCTGTTAATGAAGGTGCTGAGGTCGAAGGATGGCGTCTCCCAGTCGCTGGGACGTGTGAAAACAACGTCCAACTTCTTTCTGAAGCCAAACTCGTAGCCGATGGGCATCATGAGGCCAGCGGAAAAGGAAGCGGCAAAGGCGTAGCGTTGGCGTTGTACAGCCTCATTGCCACCGGTATCAGCGGCAAGGCGTGTCGTGTCATGGCTCTCGGGAAAGGATATTGACGGGGCAATCTTGCCGAATTCCTCATGTTGCTCCAGACACCATGGCTGCTCAAAATCCCACCATTTGGAGCTGTTGAAGAAGTAATGCAGCCCAGCATCACGCAGCGCCATGGCTTCCTCCTCAGTGCACCCTAGCGTTTCAGCGAAAAAGCTTGCCTCGGCATCAACACTTGCTGCCTCCTCGATCAAGTAGTGCCACAATTCAGCAGGCACTTTGTACGCTGCATCGCATCGGAACCCTTTGAACCCCAGTCGCAGGTAGCGTTTTACCAGCTCAGCCCAGTAAGCCCAGAGGCCCTCTCTATCACTCGATTCTTCGTTATCTATCTCTGCTAAGTCTCTCCACACCGTCACTTTTTCTGGCTTATCTGGATCGCGAGCGAAGGGACTGCGGATTTCTCCGTGCTCATCTCGCGCATACCAGTCGGGGTGTTCCTGGACCAAAGGACAATCCCGTGCTGTGTGGTTAATGACCAGGTCCATCATAGGCCAAAGCCCCAAATCTTGGAATCTTCGGAGTGTTCGCTCCAGGGTGGCCAAGCCATCCTGACTGGTATCGGGAGACAGGAACTCAGGGTTAATGCGGTAGTGGTGCTTTACCGCGTACAAGCTGCCAGAAGATCCAGGGTAGTGAATTGAGTTGACGTAGAGCCAATTGAAGCCCATATTTGCAGCGCGGGATGCATGCTCAGCCCAACTGACCATAGGGCCTACCAAACGGGGGAAGAGGTTGTAAATAATTGGGACTGTCTTTTGTCTGTGCACGGTGAAACTGATGCCTTAGCGTTTATTGTGAGCTATTAGGTCAAAGCTCCTGGTCAGTCCTCTTCACTTTCAAAGAACACTGCAGCTAGGGGTGGCAGAGTGATAGTCAGCGAATGAGGACGGCCATGCAGAGGAATGGGCGTAGCCTCTACCCCACCCATGTTGCCATAGCCGCTGCCACCATATTCTTTGGCGTCGCTGTTCAATAGCTCTCCCCAGAACCCCGGCCGCGGAACACCAACGCGATAGTTTGAGAGAGGCACTGGGGTGAAGTTACAGACGACGAGAATGATATCGCCAGTGGTGCGCCCTTTGCGAATGAGGCTGATTGTACTATGGTCGATGTCGTTACAGTCAACCCACTCAAAGCCGGCCGAGTCAAAATCCAACTCATAGAGAGCCGGCTGGTTGCAGTAGAATCGATTCAAATCCTCAACCCAGCGCTTGAGACTGGAATGTGGCGGGTAATCTAGGAGGTGCCACTCCAGGCTCTCGTCGTGAGCCCACTCTCGCCATTGACCGAACTCCGCACCCATAAACAACAGCTTCTTTCCCGACTGAGCGTACATGTAGCCAAAAAGAAGCCTGAGGTTGGCGAACTTCTGCCAGTCGTCTCCGGGCATCTTACCTAGCAGTGATCCTTTGCCATGGACAACTTCGTCGTGGGAAAGAGGCAGGACAAAGTTTTCGAGGAAGGCATATACTAGCCTGAAAGTCAGGTTGTTGTGGTGATATTTCCGATGTATGGGGTCCTTGGCCATGTACTCCAGTGTATCATGCATCCAGCCCATGTCCCATTTCAGGCCAAAGCCCAAGCCGCCAAGGTGAGTTGGCCGTGAGACCATAGGCCATGCGGTAGACTCCTCAGCAATGGTCTGAACATCAGGCCTTTCTTTGTAGACTTCTTCGTTGAAACGTCGTAGGAAAGCAATGGCTTCCAAGTTCTCACGCCCTCCGAGCAGGTTGGGTATCCATTCACCCTCTCTGCGGCCGTAATCCAAATAGAGCATAGAGGCGACTGCATCCACACGCAGGCCATCAATGTGGTACTTATCCAGCCAGAACAGAGAGTTGCTAAGGAGAAAGCTCCTCACCTCGTGTCGACCGTAATTGAAAACGAAGGTGTCCCAGTCGGGATGAATTCCCTGTCTGGGGTCGCCGTGCTCATAGAGGTGCGTTCCATCAAAATATCCGAGCCCATGCTCATCGTTGGGGAAGTGGGACGGTACCCAGTCTAGGATTACACCTATATCATTCTGGTGCAGATAATCAACGAGGTACATGAAATCTTGAGGGGGGCCGTAGCGGCTTGTGGGGGCAAAGTATCCCGTGATCTGGTAGCCCCAGGAGCCGTAGAATGGGTGCTCCATTACAGGTAGGACCTCAACGTGAGTAAAGCCCATCTGCCTCACATACTGGGCTAGCCTGGGAGCTAGCTCTCGATAAGCTAGAGGGCGATTCCCCTCCTCGGGCACCCGCTGCCATGAGCCCAGATGCACCTCATATATAGAAATGGGGCCATCAGGGGCATTGCGGCCACGTCGCTTTTCCATCCATGGCTGGTCTCCCCAGGTGTAATCCAAATCCCAGACGACTGACGCTGTCTTGGGGGGAACCTCACTGTAGAAAGCCAATGGGTCGGCTTTCTCTACCCGGTAGTTGCGGTACCGGGAGATGATGTAGTATTTGTAGAGCGCACCCCTTCCGATATCAGGGATGAAACCTTCCCAGATTCCCGATTGCCCCTTTGGGCGCAGTGGATGGCTCGACTTGTCCCAACTATTGAACTCGCCCGCGACGGAGACCTGCTTGGCATTGGGCGCCCACACGGCAAAATAGGTCCCCTCCACTCCATCCAGCGTCACCAGGTGCGCTCCAAGTTTCTCATACAGCTTGAAGTGGGAACCCTCATTGAAGAGAAAAAAGTCATCGTCGGTCAGCATGGTTATATCATGGCGCACTGGTTCAGTATATGTTTTATCCTTCGAGGACATCTCTTCGTTCCCTTCTTTTCTCCGCGTCATTCTGGATATTGCGTCCCAGCCAAATCACTCTGCTCAACCAAGCGTGCCGCTAACCCTGGAAATCCTAGAGACGGTCTCCACAATTGAGGCTCATCCTTCAGCCTCCATAAGTTGCAGTATACCCTGGAGAGGCACGTTCAGCCACTCCGGCCGGTTATTCAGTTCATAGCCAATTTCATAGATGGCCTTCTCTAGAAGATGGACGTCCAGAAGAAATTTCAGTTGTTCTGGTTCATCAGGCACTAGGCGAGCTTGTCCAATGACATTCAGATAGGACGCTAGGAAAGCTGACGAGACCCAACTATACCAGAATCGCCCCCAATGTTTGAGGACAGGCAAGTCTTCCGGGCGAAGGGCCAAAGGTGCTTGGCGGAGTAGAGCACTGTGGGTAGCATAATCGAATGAGCGTATGATGCCGGCGACGTCCCTGAGCGGTGACCGCTTGATTCGTCGCTCGCTCAAGGGGCGTGCTGGTTCACCTTCAAAGTCAATTATCACGAAGTCCTTACCAGTGTATAGTAGCTGTCCCAGGTGGTAGTCCCCATGGCAACGTATTCGTACCGCTGAGATCTTCTGCTTGCGGATTGACTGAAAACGTTCAATAATGGCCTTCTGCAGGTTTAGAGTCTGTTGGGCTTCTTCCATTGCTTCTTCTGGGAGGCTCTTTAGGCGCTCCCGTAGCAGCTGTAGTGTCCGGACAGCGAAGCCCCGCATGGCATGGTAAAGGGAATTCTGGTACATGAGAGAAAACGGCTCTGGGGTAAAGTCTGGGTCATCGGCCACCGAGGCCAGGGCCAGATGGAGCTCAGCAGTGCGTTTTCCCAAAAGCTGTGCCGAAACAAGATAGGGCCCGATAGTCTCCTGGGCCAGCGCAGGTGGCTCCTCGGGTAGGCACAGTAAGTGTTTTTCAGGAATAGGCGGCACCTGCACCGTGGGATGGGCCAGAACACTTCGAAAGTAGCGCTCTAGCGAGTCCAGAGTATACTGCCAGGCGTCCCCTTCGTTTGGCACGAAATCTTGGAGCATGGCCAGGTGCATTAGCTTCTTTTTCCCCGCGCGGTATTCGATGACGCCAGCTACTCGGGAAATGTGGGGAAAGGGCACCTTCTCAGTGAGAAAACGACCAATCTCCATGTCGGGGTTGATCCCATCCTCAATTCGGCGAAAGAGCTTGAAGATCAGCCGGTCACCGTAGACTATGGACGTGTTGGTCTGCTCTGCCTTAATGGGGCTGGGCTCAAGGGGAACCTCTCCTGACCCGCAGATAGTACGGAACGCTTTGGTCGGTGAGGCTGAAAGCTCGCCAGCTTCCCCCCTGAAGTGACGTCGTCGGGCGATGGCACGCAATAGGTAGTTGCAGAAACCCCTGTCCACCATGGCATCGTAGAGTATCTTTTCACCGTCGTCGTCTTCGCCCTCGGATTTGAGACGGGCGACAATGGCATGAGGATATTCACTCGCGACTTGTTCCTTCTGCCCTACAGGGGCAGTCATGAGAGGAAGCGCATAAGTCTCAGGTTCACCTTCGGTGTACTCGACTTCAATCAGGACGAGGTAGGCGACAGATGTTACAAAGCGTATGGGGATAACATCCAGAATTTGTGATGCCCAGGCCTCCCGTGCTTTGCCGCGGAACCAGCGCCGGCCCTTCACATAGTCCAGCAAAATTGCTTCCAGGACGAGCCGGTTCTCCTTTCTGAGGAGCTCTTCCTCTGTCTCGACCACGGTGGGGGGTGCTGCGGGGGCTTCTGAAGGCAAGAGACGGACTCGCAGGGGCTTCGTGCCCTCCGTCTCGAGGGAAAACCAGTAAAAAGAATGTGGGCCCAGAGTAATGTAGTATGGACCACTGCTGACGGGTGCGAACTCCACCCGCCCGAAGAGCTCAACGGGTACCCTTTCCTGAAATCGAGCAAGGTCAAGTTCAGTGTGTTGTGCCGCATGTGACAGGTTAGCTACCACCATGATGGCTTCTTCCTGATAGCTGCGCAGGAAAGCCAGCACCTTGCGATTCTCTGGCTGCAAGAACTCAATGCTTCCCCGTCCGAAGGCTTTGAAACGCTTCCTCAGGGCAATGATGCGCTTCATCCACCATAAGAGAGAGTCGGGATTATTTTGCTGATTCTCCACATTGACAGCCTCATAGTGGTACTCGGGGTCAATTATGGGTGGGAGGTAAAGTCTCTGGGGGTTGGCGCGGGAAAAGCCTGCGTTTCGGTCTGGACTCCACTGCATTGGAGTACGTACCCCGTTGCGATCGCCAAGATAGAAGTTGTCCCCCATGCCGATTTCGTCTCCGTAGTAGATCACTGGCGTTCCAGGCAGAGAAAAGAGCAAGGCATTCATAAGCTCAATTTTCTTCCGATCGTTGTTGAGCAGTGGCGCCAAGCGCCGGCGGATGCCGAGGTTGAGCCGGGCTGTAGGGTCACTAGCATACACCCGGTACATGTAGTCTCGCTCCTCGTCGGTGACCATCTCCAGGGTCAACTCATCATGATTGCGGAGGAATACAGCCCACTGGCTGGTTTCTGGAATGGATGGCGTCTGCTGGAGGATGTCAATGATGGGGAAGCGGTCCTCCATCCGGATGGCCATGAACATGCGTGGCATAAGGGGGAAGTGAAAAGCCATGTGGAACTCATCTCCATCGCCAAAGTAGGCGGCTGCATCCTCAGGCCACTGGTTGGCCTCTGCCAGAAGCATGCGGTCCTTGAATCTTTTGTCAATGTGTGTGCGGAGCTCTTTCAAGAAAGCATGGGTTTCGGGCAAGTTTTCGCAATTGGTGCCCTCTCGCTCGCAGAGATAGGGCACTGCATCCGCTCGTAGCCCGTCAACCCCAAGCCGTAGCCAGAAGTCCATTACCCTGAAGATAGCCCGTCGAACAGCGGGGTTATCATAGTTCAGGTCAGGCTGGTGTGAATAGAAACGATGCCAGTAGTATGCGTTGGCCACGTGATCCCAATTCCAGTTGGAGTATTCATAGTCTCTGAAAATAATACGGGCTTCCTTATACTTTTCCGCAGTTTCGCTCCATACGTAAAAGTCACGCCAGCGGCTTCCAAGTGGTGCGCGCCGAGCTCGCTGGAACCAAGGGTGTTGGTCGGAAGTATGGTTAAGCACTAGCTCCGTGATAACGCGCAGACCGTGTCGGTGTGCTTCGTCCACAAACGTCTTGAAATTCTGCATGGTTCCATAGATGCCTTGGATATTCGTATAGTCGGAAATATCATAGCCATCGTCTTTCAGAGGTGAAGGGTAAAAGGGGAGCAGCCAGAGGGCGGTAACCCCTAAGTCTTCAAGGTAGTCAAGCTTTTCTACCAATCCCAAGAAGTCGCCCACACCATCGGCTTCGCTGTCCGAGAAGGCCCGAATGTGAAGCTCGTAGACTATTGCGTCCTTATACCACAGGGGG
>CAZHQV010000031.1:0-3185 GCA_964534285.1 uncultured Dehalococcoidales bacterium | reverse complement strand
AATAGCCTGGTCGAGTTCCTCCAGGCTGGCGGTGCTGAGTATTGTGTAGCCTCCTCGGCCAAGCTCCTGCGAGATAAGCTCCAGATTACCTCGGTTGCTGTCCACTACTAGAATGGCAGGTTTGTCAGTCACGGCTTAGTCCCCATTTCACTCTTCAAGTTAAACCGCTGTACAGGCACATAGTAAATGGCATTCGGGTATGGCATTTGCTCTACATGTAATAGTCGAAGTCTCGCTCGGTGCGCACTCGGCGGCGCATACGGAAAATGTGGGCGGGAATGGTCTGGGGGTTGAGCTCAACATAGTTTCGTGATCCCTGCCACAGGTAACGGGCATCACTCAATAGATCGTGCATCTGATAAGGCTTTTGTGGATCGATCCCCAGTTCCTCGAGTGGGAACTCCACCCAACCAGATTGGGTATGGTGCGGATCCAGGTTGACTACTACCAGAATCACGTTGGAAAGGTCATCGGTGCGCTTACTGTAGCAAATGAGCTGCTCGTTGTCTATCTGATGGAAACGAAGACTCCAGTCACTATGAAGAGCATAGTTCTCCCGTCGAACTCCGTTGACCCGGGCGATCAAGTCCTTCAGGCTGTCAGGTCTAGCGACGTCCCAGTACTTGATTTCGTATTTTTCTGAATTGAGGTATTCTTCGCTCCCTGGTTCCTTGGGACGGTTCTCTCCGAGCTCAAAGGCCGGGCCGTAGATTCCATAATTGGCTCCAAGGGTAGCTGCCAGGACCAATCGCACGAGAAATGCGGGCTGTCCGCCAAACTGAAGATACTCGGTGAGAATATCAGGCGTGTTTGGCCATAAGCTGGGGTGTAAATACTCCCGGACCTCCGCTTGAGTTAGCTCGGTGAAATATTGTGTCAGCTCTCGCTTGGTGTTACGCCAGGCGAAGTAAGTGTAGGACTGCGTGAAGCCCAGCTTGGCCAATCGGTACATCACCTTGGGACGGGTGAATGCCTCGGCGAGGAAAATGACATCGGGATTTGCCTTTTTGACATCGCCAATCAGCCACTCCCAGAAACGGAAGGGCTTGGTATGAGGGTTGTCCACACGGAAAATGCGGATGCCCTGTTCAATCCAGAAGAGCACTATAGTCTTGAGTTCTTCCCAGAGTTCCTTCCAGTCTTTGGTCTCGAAATCAAAGGGGTAGATGTCCTCGTATTTCTTGGGCGGGTTTTCTGCATACTGCACAGTGTTATCGGGGCGCCAGCGGAACCATTCTGCATGCTCCTTTACGTATGGATGGTCAGGGGCGCACTGGAAGGCGATATCCAGAGCGACTTCGATGCCATGTTCTCGAGCCTTAACCACAAACCGCTGAAAATCCTCTACAGTACCAAGTTGGGGATGGATGCCCTTGTGCCCTCCCTCCTCTGAGCCGATGGCCCAAGGAGTCCCTGGGTCATCCGGGTTTGCTACGGGAGCATTGTTCCTTCCCTTCCGGTGTTTGCGGCCGATGGGATGGATAGGCGGAAGGTAAATCACGTCAAAGCCCATTGAGGCAACATAAAGGAGGCGGGCTTCGCAGTCCTTGAAGCTCCCGTGGTGTCCCTGCTCGGGAGCACAAGAACGGGGAAAAATCTCATACCAGGTGCTAAAGCGAGCTTTCTCCCGATCAGCCACTACCAGAAGCTCTTTGGGATAAGTTGCCGAGAACTGCCTGTCAGAGTACTTATTCATGAGCTCCGAAAGTTCCTCGCTCATAATGAGCTGAATCATTTCTGCATGTGACATCTGCGTTGACTGTAGGACATTGACCCACTCTTGCAGCGTCTGTACCTCGGGCCCACGAGCCCGCTGGCTCGCCTCTGTAATCAACCTAGCCCCTATGAGGAGATCAACTGCAATTTCTTGCCCTGCGTGGAACTTTTTCACCAAGTCCCGTCGCCATGACTTGAACCTGTCAACCCAAGCCATGACCGTGTAGCGATGGCGCCCGAGTTGAGTGACCACAAAAGAGCCTCGCCAGCGATCGTTGATCAAAGACTCCATGGGAATCTCAGTCCATTGTGGATCGTTCTCGTTACGATGCAGGAGGACAGCTGATATGGCATCATGGCCATCGGCGAAAACATCGGCTTCTACCACTACCTTCTCTCCGATGACTCGTTTGATAGGGAAACGCCCGCCATTAATCTCAGGCCTTAACCCCTCAACGATCACCCGTGTCTGACCTGCCGATTCTTCCATAGCGACGTGACCTCATTTCAGTCACTAGTGCCATTTATCATGCTGTCTATGAAGAGATTGTGTCTCATCCATCTGTGGCTGTCAATAAACGCCCGCAGAGAGGGCGAGCTTTGGGCGTTGGACTTGCACTTTCATCGCGCCGGCAGGATAGCAAGAGAAGCTTGAGTATGAGGTCGAGCAAAGCCCCAGAGTATTCGCAGATTTGTCGTTACTGGTGGTAGGTCTGAAACAGATCCCCCGCTCGCGCATAGATGTCTTCGTATTTCCTAGCCGGGACGTTCCAGGAGAAATCTAGCTTCATGTTGCGTCTCATCAGTGTTTGCCATTCCTCCCGCTGATAGAAGCTATTCTCTGCTCTCTTTATCGCATCCAGCATTTCCAGGACTGCATAATTTTGAAACACGAAGCCATTTCCGTTTCCTTCAGCCACATCCTTCACCGTATCAGCAAGCCCCCCAGTGTGTCGCACCACAGGGATGGCACCATACCGCATGGCTATTAGCTGACCCAATCCACAGGGCTCAAAACGGGAGGGCATGAGGAATACGTCACTCCCGCTGTAGACAAGGCGAGCCAATCGTTCATCAGTGGCAATGGATACCGATAGCCGATCGGGGTGCTTTAGCGCCGCCTCTGAAAGCAATTGATGGTAGTGTTCTCTTCCCTGTCCAAGGATAACCAGCTGTGCTCCTGTTTCTGCAGTAAATGGGTCCATAGCTTGGAGCAACAGATCAATGCCCTTCTGCTCGTCAAGCCGGGACACCATGCCAAACAAAGGGATATCAGTGTTTTGCGGCAGCCCGCTCTTTCTCTGCAGGGCAAGTTTATTCTCGACCTTTGTTTCTATCGTGGTAGAATCATAGTTCCTTTCCAGATTGGGATCGGTAGCTGGGTTGTACTCTTCATAGTCGATGCCATTAACTATGCCATAGAGGTCATTGCGTCGATAGCTTAGTATTTGCTCCAAGCCCTCACCATA
>CAZHQV010000030.1:6650-16313 GCA_964534285.1 uncultured Dehalococcoidales bacterium | reverse complement strand
AGAGCGCGTGTCGCCTTTGGCGACCGTGGGTTCGAATCCCACCCTCTCCGCCAAACGCTGGCCATCATTCGACATTCCCTCCGACAATATGGCCGCTCATGCCACCCGAACACTCAATCATCCATCAAGAGAGACTATCGGAAGTCTGCTACCTCCATTATGCTCGTCTCCAGCCCCCTCCGGCAGCAATGTGCTCCCAGACATCCTCTCATACAGCCCCATATGAAAGCCGTCAATTCTCGGCCACGCTTCACCCAGTCGAGCGTAGCCCATCCAATGTCTTCTTTCCACGCCTCGAGCATTAGTCCAGGTTTCTTATTTCATACCTTGTCTCCCCGATACCCAGCTCGCTAGCGTGCTTCAGGTGTGCGACGTCCCGGTAACCCTTTGTTTCCAGTCTAGGTTCCACCTTCTTGAGCAATTCCAATGCAACAATATCCAGTGATAAGGGGTCCCTGCTAGCCAACATATAGCCCAGTGCCTTTGGCTTACCCCCGTGCCTCATTTCCTGTGCACCCACCAGCGTTTCTATGGCATCGAGGATATAGAAGTGGGGTCGGATGACTGTGTTTAGCCCGGCAATAACGCGATGCACATCTTTGCGGAAATGTGCGTCACGTTTCTGTTCAGCAGAAAGAAACCCAAATTGGTTCTTCAACGCGCCGGTGAGCCCACAGACGAAGTGCGATTTGAGCACCGGAAGAGAGACTAGCAAGTCAAACTCAAACGGTATACACGACAACTCCAAGTCATAACCTCCCGCCCTCACGGTTGTGAACGAGCCCGATGACAGGTCGGCCAAGTCCACGCCAAGTTCACCGCAGACAGCCTTCAGGGCATGGCTTTGGATGATCTCCTTCGAGTCACCCGCATCAAAGGCAGGGCTATCAGCTACCAAGATATCCTTTGCACGAGCCAAGAAATACTGTAAGACGCTACGGACCGTAGCTTGGTGAGTTGTCGTCGGGTAACCCTCTGAGGAGACAATGTTGGGCTTTACCAATATGCGTTTAGCCTTTGGTTCACCAAACTCATTTTCTAGAACGTGCTGGATGAAGTACTCCCTGTGGCGGGTTTCTTGTAGCCAGACCACGCTAGACATAGCTATTGCACCATCACCTCAACTATGTTACACTCGTCATGCCTTGTGAGCAAATATGGCTCGGGGCTAATCAGAATATGGGCGAAATCATTTCAGTACGAGAACTGTTAGAGGCAGGTGCCCACTTTGGTCATCAGGTTAGCTATTGGCATCCCAAAATGAAAGACTACATTTTCACCCAACGTAACGGTATTCACATAATTGATTTGGAAAAGACGGTTGCTATGCTGGAGAAAGCATATGATTTCGTTCGGGATCTAGTGGCCAGCGGACAGACTATCGTCCTTGTTGGCACCAAGAGGCAAGCACAAAACATAGTGGAAGAGGAAGCCAAAAGATGCGGCATGTGCTATGTGAACCAGCGATGGATCGGTGGTACGCTGACCAATTTCGCCACTATCCAAACCCGTATTGACTACCTGGTCCGCCTGGAAGAAAAGAGGGACAAAGGTGAATTTGACTATTTATCCAAGAAAGAAAGGGCCAAATTGGAAAGGGAAATCATCAGGCTGAACAAACGGCTGGGTAGCCTGAAGGAAATGACGTCTCTGCCGGGAGCTCTCTTCATTGTCGATCCAATAAAGGACAGAATTGCCCTTATTGAAGCCAGGACCATTGGAATTCCTGTTGTATCCATTGCTGATACGAATTGTAATCCTACGAATATCGATCACCCGGTTCCCGCTAACGACGACGCCATCAAAGCGATTAAGCTCGTCTGCAGCAAAATAGCGGACGCCGTAGTTGAGGGCAAGGCAATAGAAGAGACAAGTCAAGTTCCGGTTGTGGAGTTGCCTGCCGAAGCAGAAATGGAGCTTCAAATCACGGGCTCTTTCGTTTTCAATCCAGAGGAAGAGTAACGTTTGGAGGATTGCGACAACATGCAAAGGCGATCAAATGTTTCACCTGCGTTAGTCAAAGCACTGAGAGAAAAAACCAGCGCTGGCGTATTAGACTGTAGACAAGCCCTTCTGAATACAGACGGAGACATCCAAGAGGCGCTTGAGCTGTTAAGGCAGCGCGGTCTGGCTATTGCCGAAAAAAAGGCCAGTCGCACCGTAGGTCAGGGAATAATCGAAGCGTATGTCCATCATGGAGGGCAGATTGGGGCGATGGTAGAGGTGAATTGTGAAACGGATTTCGTGGCTCACACCAGTGAATTCAAAGAGCTTGCTCATAACCTCGCCTTACAGATAGCCGCTATGTCACCAACGTTCATCAGTAGTGAGGAAGAAAGCTCAACCGAAGGAGAAGGAGAGGAAGACCCTCAGAAGACCTGCCTTCTCCTGCAACCTTTCATCAAAGACGACAGTAAGAGTGTGAAGGAACTTATCGCGGAGACGATAGCTAAGGTGGGCGAGAACATAAAGGTGCGAAGGTTTGCCAGGTTCGAGTTGGGCAACTAGCAGAGAACGTCAGCACCGGTCTGGGCTGCTGAGAAATGGTTCATCAGGCGCTTGCCGATTTAGACAGCAACATGCAGAAGGTGGTTGACGGCTTTGTTCGGGAACTTGCCATTGTTCGTACCGGTCGCGCCTCGCCAGCCTTCGTAGAGGACCTTCTTGCCGATTATCATGGTTCGTCAGTTCCACTTAAGCAGCTTGCCTCCATATCGATACCTGATGCCAGGGTCATCATGGTTCAACCTTGGGATCGCTCTTCTCTCCAAAATATTGAGAAAGCTATTCTCAGGTCCGATCTCAGTCTCAATCCTAGCAGCGACGGGAATGTGATTCGTGTGGTCATACCGCCTCTTAGTGAAGAGCGCCGCATGGAACTGGCCAGAATAGTCCTTAAGAAAACGGAGGAGAGGCGAGTTAACTTGCGTAATCTGAGACGGGCAACCATCGACAAGCTGAGACAACTGGAGAGAAAAAGGGAGATATCGCAGAACGAACTTGAAAGCGCTGTCAAAAGAATTCAGGAGCTCACTGATAGCTTTATTGAAAAAGTGAATATGATAGCTGAAAAGAAGCAGAGGGAAATAGAGGAGGTATGAGAAACGGACTTTGCGCTTAGCGAAGAACAAAAGATGTTCAGGGAGGCGATAAGGGACTTCGCCCAGTGTGAAATTGCTCCTCTGGTCGACGAGGCGGAAGCAAATGAGACTTGCCCTGTGGAGCTATTCCCCAAGCTAGGGAAACTTGGCTACCTGTGTCCTGCTTACCCACCAGAGTATGGAGGGGGAGGATTAGGCGAGATTGGTACATGCATTATGGTTGAAGAACTGGCCAAGGTCTCGTCCGGTATTTGTTCCGGGCTGATGGTACAATCAGGCCTTGCAACCTACCCCATATTGACACACGCTACTGAGGAGCAAAAGCAAAGGTTCTTAGTGCCTGCGATCCGAGGAGAGAAGGTTACTGCCTATGGTCTGACCGAGCCCAATGCGGGCTCAGACGCGGCAGCTGTTGAGACTACCGCCAAGAGAGATGGCGATTCTTATGTAGTGAATGGAAGCAAGATATACATTACGAATGGCCAAACTTGTGATTTTGTCACCCTGGCTGCCTCTACCGATAGAAGCAAGGGGAGTCGAGGCATAAGCACCATCGTTCTGGAGAAGCACACCCCTGGATTTAGCAGAGCCAAGATGAGGAAGCTGGGGCATCACTCAGCAGCCACTGGTGAGCTCAGCTTCGAAGACTGCCGCGTGCCTGTGGACAATCTGATCGGAGAGGAAGGCAGAGGCTTCAGGTACATGCTAGAGGCGTTGAATCCAGCGAGGATCTCACATAGCGCTCGCAGCGTGGGAACAGCCCAAGCCGCCTTCCAGGCAACCCTCAATTATGCCAAAGAGAGAACACAGTTTGGTCAGCCGATCGGGAAATTCCAGGCTATCTCCTTCAAATTGGCTCGCATGGCCATAGAAATAGAGGCGGCAAGAGCGCTTCTTTACCACGTTGCTTGGCTTTTTGATCAAGGAAATGAATGCCGCAAGGAAGCGCCCATGACTAAACACTTCTCCTCCAATGTCGCCATCCGCATCGCTGAGGAAGCTATGCGAATCCATGCCGGCGCTGGATATTTGGCGGAGTCACCAATTCAGCGTTATTTCCGCGATGCCATACTTTATCACACTACCGAAGGGACCACCGAAATCCAAGAGTTAATAATCTCTAGAGAGCTTGGGCTTTAGATAAGCTAGGCAAGCCCACAGCGGCTCAGAAGCCGCGAAATCAAGGCATGCTCAAGCAGAGGGTTATCACCGCTGCCATAGGCGTACCGGTTGTCGTTTCCGCTGTCTGGTTTGGCGATCCCTGGTTTAGCCTACTCATAGCTGCCGTAGCGTTGCTGGGCAGCCTTGAGTTCTACCGCATGGTTGCCGATTCTGGGCAAGGGCAGCCCTTGACTTACTTTGGCTTGTTATTGGCTTTGGTCCTTGCTCTAAGCCCTCTAAGCCTTCACTATGAGAACACCGATATACTGGCGCTGGCCATGGCCTTGGGCATAGTCGTCCCCTTGATTTGGCTGCTTTTTCGGCCACCACGAGAAATGGCATTCCATAATTGGGCATGGACAATCGCTGGTGCCCTTTATGTAGGATGGATGCTCAGCTATTGGCTCAATCTGCGGTTCTTAGACGAAGGCCGCGGCTGGGTTTGCTTAGCTCTCCTCACCACATTCGCCAATGACACAGGTGCATTCTTTGTAGGAAGGAAGTGGGGCAAACATAAGCTAGCCTCGGGCATAAGCCCGCGCAAGACCTGGGAAGGGGCAGCAGGTGGCCTGCTAAGCGGCGTTGCGGGCGCTTTCATCGTCTTCGCAATCGTCAACGTTTTCTCACCCATGCCCATCAGGTACTGGCAGCTTGTACCCCTCGCCTTCCTCATCAGTCTCTTCGCTCAGCTTGGCGACCTGATTGAATCCCTGCTGAAGCGCAGTCTAGGGGCAGGAGAATCAGGCAAGCTACTACCCGGACATGGTGGCATTCTTGACCGTTTTGATAGCCTCATCTTTACTGGTGTAGTGGTATACTATTACGCATTATGCCTGGCGTGAAAAGGGTAGCTATCCTGGGTTCGACAGGCTCTATAGGGCAACAAGCACTGGATGTGATCCGCACATTTCCCGGGAGGTTCCAGGTAATAGGTCTTGCCGCAGGCAAAAGTCTTGGGCTTCTTAGAGAGCAAATCCGTGAATTCAAACCCAGAATGTCCTATTCCTCAGCCAAGCTTGACTTGACCTATGGAGGGGAGTTCTCGTCTATGGAAGCGATAGCCAGCCACCCTCAAGTTGATCTCGTTGTCTTGGCGACCTCGGGCACGGTGGGCCTACAGCCACTGCTAGCCGCCTTAAGGGCGGGCAAGGCAATTGCTCTAGCTAACAAGGAAGCGTTGGTCACGGCGGGCGAGGTCGTCACAACAGAAGCTAAACGCTATCACGCCCAAATCTTGCCCATTGATAGTGAGCTCAGTGCCATCTGGCAATGTCTCCGGGGCGAGAAAAGCAAGCCACGACGGCTCTTCCTGACTGCCTCAGGGGGGCCTTTCTATCGCTATTCCCAATCACAACTGAGCAACGTAACAGTGGAGCAAGCCCTGCGCCACCCTACGTGGAAGATGGGGAAGAAGATTACCATTGATTCGGCAACGCTCCTGAACAAAGGTTTGGAGGCAATCGAAGCTCACTGGCTTTTTGGCATTTCCTTTGATAGCATTGAGATATTAGTCCACCCACAAAGCATGATTCACTCCATGGTTGAGTTCCAGGATGGCTCAATCAAAGCACAGTTGGGTCCGCCTGATATGAGGTTGCCCATTGAATATGCCCTTTCCTATCCTGAGCGGCTGCAGAACTCCAATTTCCCACGACTTGATCTGACGAAAACCCACTCCCTCACGTTTGAGCCAATAGATCATGATAGGTTCCCTTGCCTTAGATTGGCGCTAGATGCTGGTAAGATGGGAGGAACCTATCCCGCTGTACTTTGTGCTGCTGACGAAATAGCTGTGGACCTTTTCCTGCAACAACGTCTCCCCTTCACTGGCATAGCTGGGATAATAGAGAAGGTGTTGGAGCAACATCATAATGTGCCTCACCCCTCTTTGGAGGAAATCCTGGCTGCCGAGGGCTGGGCTAGGGAAATTGCGTTGCAGGTAGCTCGAACGGAAGCCATATGTTAGACATCCTCATAGTTATATTGATTTTCCTCGCAGTCTTCGCAGTGCTCATACTAAGCCACGAGTTTGGTCATTTTATTGCTGCCAAGCTCAGCGGCGTAAGAGTGGATGAATTTGGCATAGGCTTTCCACCGCGAATCCTTAAGATGAAAAGGGGCGAAACGCTATGGTCCTTGAACGCTGTTCCTCTAGGTGGCTTTGTCAAGCTACTTGGAGAGGATGGCGACTCTGCGGGCCCACGTAGCTTCGCCAGCAAAAGCATCCCCATCCGGTTCTCGATTCTCTTCGCCGGTCCCTTAATGAACTTGCTGCTCCCCATACTCCTTTTCTCCATCAGTTTCATGGTGCCTCATAACACCGTAGTAGAGCAAGTTGTTGTACAGGAGCTAGCTTCGGACTCGCCAGCAGCGATGGCAGGAATTGTTCCTGGGGACACCATTCTCCAAGTGAATGGCCACGACATAAGCAATCGCGGTGAACTGAGCTACTACCTCCAACTCGGTCTTGGTTCGGAAGTGAACATACTGCTCCAGACGCCTGACCTTTCTCAGGAAGAAGTCTCTCTGGTACCAAGGTGGAACCCTCCTGAAGGCCAAGGGGCAATCGGGGTTGTAGTCGCTGGGGTAGATGGCCAGGTAGTTCGGGAGTCCTATCGCCCCTGGCAGTCTATCAAGCTGGGGATACAACGCTGTGGCCAAACCCTCGTCCTATTCTGGAACGCTATTAGGAGCTGGATCATAGGGGCAGCAGCCCCTGACGTCGCTGGACCCGTAGGCATTGCTCAAATAACAGGCGAGGTAGCCAAGGCAGGAATCAGCCCACTGTTGGCGTTTACTGCCTTCATCAGCCTGAACTTGGCCATAATTAACCTTCTCCCTCTTCCCGCCCTCGACGGAGGCAGAATTGTCTTCTTGCTTGTGGAATTCATTCGCCGTGGTAAGAGAGTATCAGCGAGGATAGAGCGGAGAGTTAACTATGTCGGCTTCACATTGCTGATAGTGCTTATATGCGTGGTGACTTACTTCGATATCGCCCGTATCATTGTGGGAGAGAGTCTGCTCGGGTGACATCTAGACGAATTTCAACGCCATTGAAGATCGGCGGAGCAGCTATTGGTGCTGGCGCACCAATAGCTGTGCAGTCTATGACCAAGACCGACACTCGTGATATCCGGGCCACCGTAAACCAGATTAAGGAACTCGAAGACTGCGGCTGTGAGATAGTGCGTGTGGCAGTGCCAGATAAGGAAGCGGCCGATGCCATTTCAGCTATTACAAGGAGTATCTCATTGCCGCTTGTTGCCGATATACATTTCGACCATCGTTTGGCCTTGGCTGCCCTACAAGCTGGCGCTGACGGGCTTCGTCTGAATCCAGGCAACATTCAAGATAAGGAGCAAATCGCTAAGATAGCGGCTGCGGCCAGAGAAAGGGGCATACCCATCCGCATCGGGGTTAACGCGGGCAGCCTGCCTCCTGATTTCGAACCCCATGCCCCAGTAGTCAGTCGCATGGTGGACATGGTGCAGGAGCAGATAAGGCTCTTGGAAAGCCTGAATTTCAGTTTGATCAAGGTCTCCCTCAAGGCCTTTGATGTTCCTACCACTATTCAGGCATACCAGGTGGTTGCCGATAAGATGGCCTATCCCCTGCATTTAGGCATCACTGAGGCGGGACTTCCCCGGGCTGGAGCTGTGCGTAGTGCCATCGGTATCGGTATACTTCTGTATCAGGGAATCGGCGACACTATACGTGTTTCCCTTAGTGCCCACCCCTGTGAGGAGGTATTCGTGGCCTACGAAATTCTGAAAAGCCTTGGGCTTCGGGAGCGAGGTCCAACTTTGGTAAGTTGTCCTTCCTGCGGTCGAGCCGAAGTGGACGTCATTAGTCTGGCTGAGTCTGTAAGCAAGCATCTTGAAGAAGTGACCAAACCAATTAGAGTGGCAGTCATGGGATGTGTGGTGAACGGACCTGGCGAAGCTAGGGATGCCGATGTCGGTATTGCCTGCGGCAAAGGCAAAGGCGCCATATTCAGGAAGGGCAAAGTCGTGAAGACCGTGCCCGGGGAGAACTTCCTCGAAGCCTTAATCACGGAAATAAGGAAGGAGCTTTGATGCGTTTCTCCAAGCTTTTTGGCAAGACACTACGCCAAGCGCCCTCTGAGGCTGAAAGCGTAAGCCACAGACTATTGCTCAGAGCAGGCATGATCGCCCAGGAAGCTGCTGGCGTTTATTCCTACCTGCCCCTGGGCTGGCGAGTGCTCAAGAAGATAGAGACCATAATCAGGGAAGAAATGGACAGGGCTGGCGGGCAGGAATTGATGCTGCCAGTGTTGCAGCCGTTCGAATTGTGGCAACAATCGGGTCGATATCTTTCGTTCGGCCAGTCTCTATTCACTTTGACCGACCGCAAGGAACACAAGCTTGCATTGGGTCCCACTCACGAAGAGGTCATAACTGACCTTGCTCACCGCTACGTGCAGAGCTACCGCGACCTTCCTCTCCTTCTCTACCAGATTCAAACCAAGTTTCGGGATGAGCCCCGCCCCCGCGGTGGGTTATTAAGAGTCCGTGAATTCATTATGAAGGACCTTTACAGCTTTGACACCGGCGAGGCTGGTCTCGACGAAAGCTATCGAAAGATGGCACAGGCTTACGGAAACATCTATGCTCGGCTTGGCCTGCCGGCTTTGATGGTAGAAGCCGATAGTGGTGCCATAGGCGGCAAGGATTCTCACGAATTCATGGTCATCACTGAAACTGGCGAGGATGAGGTCATCTATTGCCCCAATTGTAGTTACGCTGCCAACGCGGAGAAAGCTCAAAGCACCAAAACTGTCGCTCCAAGCCGAAGCCCTGAACGAAGTGAAGGGGAAGCGAAGCAACCTCTGCCCTTAGAGGAAATACCCACGCCGGATTGCCAAAGCATAGAGGAGGTGGCCGATTTTGTTGGTGTGCCACCAAGTCAAACGCTCAAAGCCGTGTTCTATTCCGCCGACGGTGCACTGGTCTTTGTTGTCATTCGAGGTGACCTAGAGGTGAATGAAACGAAGCTAAGAAATGCCCTGAAGTGCTCCGAGCTTCGTCTTGCCACCGAAAGTGAGATAAATGAGGCAGGTATGGTAGCTGGTTTTGCTTCCCCGATAGGCATAACAGGGACCAAAGTCATTGCCGATGATTCCGTGACTTTAGGCTCCAACTTCATCGCCGGTGCTAACAAGCCACAATACCACTTCAGGAATGCCAACTACCCTAGAGACTTCCAGGTAGACCTTATGACTGACATTGCCCTAGCTCGTTCCGGAGACAGTTGTCCCAAATGTGGAGGCACATTGTCCTGCGCTCGGGGCATTGAGGTGGGGCATATATTCAAACTGGGCACATTTCTCAGCGAGAAGTTTGGGGCATACTGTCTGGATGGTGACGGCATATCCCAGCCC
>CAZHQV010000030.1:0-6640 GCA_964534285.1 uncultured Dehalococcoidales bacterium | reverse complement strand
CTGCTATGGTATCGGACTAGGACGCTTATTGGCCGCCGTAGTGGAGCAAAGCCATGACGACAAAGGCATCATCTGGCCCCTGTCCGTCGCCCCCTACCAGGTCTATCTCTGTCCCCTTCACGTAGACAATCCCGAGCTTGCGTCTACCGCGGAAGACATGTACCAGAAACTGGAAGAGAAAGGGATTGAAGTCCTTTTCGATGATCGCGACGAGTCGCCCGGCGTCAAATTCAACGACGCTGATCTTTTGGGAATACCTTTGCGCCTGACGTTGAGCCCGCGAACGCTAAAGAACCACGGCATGGAAATGAAATGGCGCAGAGAAAAGCAGGCTCAGATTCTACCCCTAGCGGGCTTGGCTGCCGAGATACACAGCCTGTTTGGACAGAGCGCCAGAGAGGCCCAGGGTCCATAGCAAGGCCGCCGAAGTCCCCCCGGAGCAAACCAGCAGAAGGAGAGTAGTCGTCACTGGAGCTGTTAGCCCCACCCCACCCATGCCCATTATCCATCCTGCCCTCATCCCTGCGGCGGAATAGCCGAATGGCTGCTTTTTCATGATGGCCCATGACCCTGGTAAGCTCATCCAGAATCTTGCCTTTCTCTTTCTTCGACGTTGCCACATGCCGCTCCTGCACCACCTCGCTGTATTCCGGTATGCTGCCTCCTGTGATATCCTCCTTGGGTAACACTTCTTTTGACCCAACAATACCTCCTTCTCCAACAAGAGTTGTGAGGCAACCCTAACCCGTAAGTCTAGGTTAAGAAGGCTCACCTCGCAGGTCATTTAGGGCTACACACGAACCAGGGACAACGAGCTTGCTGCGTCGCTCACGCTCTTCGCAATCGGATCCTCTTCTCACTACAGGTCCCCGTCATCGTCATTGCGAGCCGAAGTTGCGAGCCGAAGGCGTGGCAAGAAGCGAAGCAATCTCACCAGGGTTACGGAAACTCACACTATTGCGCGACTCACGGATTAAGGGGCAATTCGGAGTATTGACAAGCAGAGCCCATCTGGTTAGAGTATCCGTTAGCCCGTTCTGCGCGCAGCGCTGGTGGGTATCTTCTAAGAAATGAGCTGTGATGTGTTATGGAAACGCTGACTATAGAACAGTTGGGGTCGCAATTTAAGGGAACGCCATTCTGTCGCCTGGTCGACTACTACCTGAAAGAGGAAAACAGCACCAAAGAGCTCAAGAAAGCAGTGCTCAGAAAGATCGCATCGCTTCCCCCCTCTGCCCGCTCAATATCTATAGATTTTGTCGAGCGATGGATCGAATACTCATATAGTAAAGAGTTCTGGCAGAAGCCCACTTCTAAGGTTTTTTCTGAAATCGTAGAGGATGCCCGGTCCGCTCTTGCATGGGCTGATGCTCCGACCGATGATGAAACACTCTTGAACATGTTCCATGTTGTTGTTCTGAGCTATGCTCACTCTGCATCCGACCAACCAAATATGCGAGAGTTCATCGGAATCCAGGACGAGCAGTGACCAACTCCCAGCCGTCAGGTGCGTCGCCTCGCGTGCCTATTTCCCGCATCGCAAGGCCGCTAGTGCTATCAACAGGCAATCCAATACGCCGAGGGCTGGCGGCTAAGTTCCGCCTCGGGGTTGCGGATGTGATTGGCCAAGCCCCGTTTTTCTTCCGGATGCGCATTCTCTGCTTGTTGGCGTGCACTTGTGATAGGTGAAGCAGACCCGGGAGCAGCTGCTGCTCGGCAGCAAGCCTCATCAAGGCAATGCCTTTCTCCCTATCCTTGAAGGCGCCACCCAGGACATACCTTGGTAACTGGTATCCTGAATACCCTCTATCATTGAAGGCATTCTGGGGAGATTGCTCCCCAGGAGCAAAGCAGCTATAATGTGAACCTGTTGGGGATTAGTCTAGCGGTAGGACGACTGACTCTGGATCAGTTAGGCCAGGTTCGAATCCTGGATCCCCAGCCACTTCGCAAGGTTATGGCTGTAGTACAGATGAGACAAGTATTGGCCCCTGCCATGCCTGGCTTCTGAGGGAAACCCTATTCAAGCTGTGTGATGCTGTTACAAGACCTTTTGCCGTTTACGTGTACCTGATTCTGCTGGGCAATGAAAGACCTCAAGCACGTGACCATCTACACTGACGGTGCCTGTATCGGCAATCCCGGCCCAGGTGGATATGGGGTCGTGCTGATATATGAGAACCGCAGAAAAGAGCTATCCGGGGGCTACCACAGGACCACAAACAATCGCATGGAGATAATGGCCGCAATCGTTGGATTAGAGGCTTTGAAGGACCGATGTCGAGTAACCCTGTACAGCGACTCACAGTACTTGGTCAGAGCAGTGTCACAAGGCTGGGCAAAGAGATGGCAGGCGAAGGGTTGGATGCGCAACAGACGTGAAAGAGCTTTGAACCCTGACTTGTGGGAAACGCTCCTGCAATTATGTGACCATCATGAGGTTGACTTCATATGGGTTAAGGGGCATGCAAGTAGTCCTGAGAATTTGCGCTGTGATGAGCTGGCTATGCAAGCTGCTCAGCAGAGGGATTTGCCGGCAGATTATGGCTATGAGCGCATGCTCCAATTCCCGGCAGCTTAATCTTCGGCTTGTTTACCCCGCAATACATATTCCCGCCACAGTTCGTAGTGCTCCCCCGTAGCTTCTTTTCCAGCACTTAGTATCCTGTCAAGTGGCAGGTCTTCGAAGGAGCCATGATATCTGACGTACTCGATATGTAGCTTGCCATCTTCGTTGACTTGGTGAAACCTGGCGTCAGTCTTCCCATCAAAATCTACAGGGATGATCCGGTGCCTTCTACACATGTCGGCATCAAATATGGGCGTGACCCTAATCCAGATATCACTAAGATATAGCTCAGTGAACCCGTGATATACCAACAGGTTGGTGCCGTAGATTTCAAGAAACTTCTTGGGAAGGAGGTGATTCATTATGTCAGCAAATCCCAGACGGGCCGGAATATCAATAGCCCGGGCTAGTGCAGCCATAAGCACAGCTTTCTGTACACAGTAACCTTCTCCCTTCTGCAAGATGGTGCTGGCCTTGTAGTGTTCCAAGAGGTGGAAAGGAACGTACATATTGTACTTAATCTGGTCTCTGACAAAGTAGAATAGGCTCCTAGCCCTATCCGCAGGGTCTTCTTGCCCTGTGGTCAAGTCCCAAGCCTTTCCCTTTACAAGTCGGTCATCCGAATCGATGGCGAATGTAGGCCTGAGATACCTTTCGAGCTCTTCCATTGTTGCCCCGTTCTAAGTCAGCTTACCAACTTAGGCGCCTCAATACAAGCTGTGGCACAAGCTGTAGGTTTGTCGCTTCCTAGCAACGCACCTGTGGCGTCACAGGGGGGCTGAACCCAAGGAGTTGACCGATGAGGAGACTACTACTGGTTTCCGCCGCCCTACTAGTTATGCTCGCAGAGGCGCCGCCTGTGGTCGCCGTCAACGCAACGACATCTCAAGGTCATTTCAGTACACGATTTGATTGCTGGCAATCGTACTCCGCCTGCGACCGCCTTGCGGGCCCTGGCTATGCGAACAGAGACCTGTATATCGCCGAAAACACCCGAAGCCTGTTTGACGGTAATACTCATGGTGTTCCCCCGCGAACTGGTCCATCTGAAGCAACCGCCATCATCGACAAGCACGACTCCGCGAACAACACCGTCGATGTGTCTGCATACGCGTCTGGTGGAACTTCTGATGTCCGTTGCAGCAATTTCCAACAAAGAACATATCGTCTCGACAACAGGCAAAGCATAATTGTGGGCGGCACGCGAAACTGGCCGGGCCATGCCGGCCGACTTTGACGTGAGGACCCGGGCGTTGCTGGTGCTGTCTCCACAAATGTGGCTTACGCCCCTTGGTTGCCCACGAAGTTCGAGTACTGCGAGGTGTGTGGCGGAGCCCCTCCACCTCCAAGGGTACCCGCCACGAACCACTCGGGCACAGCCGCCATGATAACCCTGTTTGCTGGTGTGGACAGTGCGGAGAAGGCGAGTGGCTTCATCAGCAACTGGTTAGCCTGACAAGCCACTGGCAAAGACGCCAGTGGGCGTCTTGCCCTCATAGTCCAGGTGCAAGCTGTCTGAGTGCTGAGCCACGTCTCGATGTTACATCCACAGCCACATTTCGGCTCATCTCCCGTTATCCTGTAAACCTGTACAGGGTGGCACAGTTGATCTTTCATGCAAGGTATTCTAACTAGGGTTCGTTGGGGTATAACCGGGCTGCGGGCAGTGAAGACGCTAATCAGTTTAGTTGGTCTTCTAGCAGTATTTACATGCTTACTGCTAGATGGAGTTACTGACGCTCAAATATCCGTTCCTGATTCCGCACTGGCACCTACAGTAACTACCAATAACGCCACTAATGTGGAGGAGACAACAGCCACTCTTAATGGCACGGTAAGCGATGACGGCGGTGAAGCCTGCCAGTATCGCTTCGAGTATGATACTGACTCAGGAGAGCCCTACGCTCATAACACCACATGGGCGGGAAGTAACACCAGCGGCCAGTCCTTTACCGAGTCTGTTTCCAATCTGACCAAGGGGACAAAATACTACTTCAGGGCGCAGGCCAGGAACAGCGCTGGGACTGGTACTGGCTCTGAGCAAAGCTTCCTGACCAAGCCTGACGCACCTACGAACTTTGCTGCCATCTCAGCCGCAGCAGGCCAGACAGACCTATCTTGGACAAGGGGAGAGGGCGCTCAAAAGACCAAGATAATGAGGAAAGAGGGGAGCTACCCCGCTGACAAAGACGATGGCACTCAAGTTTACTTCCATACTGGAACAGCACTTCATGCATAGGGCTCACCCCCAATACAACCTACTACTACCGAGCATGGTCCTATGTGGAGGGTAGCGAGCAGTGGTCAGACGATTATGCAGAAGCTTCGGCGACTACTGGTGCAGCTGAAGTCACGGTGAGCATTGATGCCCCCGCTGGGGTGCCTGAAGGAGGCGACTTTATTGCCACGGTAAGTGTTACTGAGGTGGTAGACTTGGCTTCCTATGGGTTTTGGGTCAGCTATGACCCTGAGGTCATTGAGGTCACCGATGTCACGTCTGGTCTGATAGACTCAACTACCGTCCTCAACGATTCGTGGTTGTTCGTTCCTCCAGGGACGCAGGGAGTAATGAGGGCAACGGGGCATATCCCTTCCGTCAGTGCAAGTGGCTTGGGATATTTCTGTGAGATTCATTTCCATGTGGTTGGCTCGCCTGGCGACAGCAGCAACATCGACCTTTTTTATGGGCAGTTAAGCGACAATTTGGGATCCTTGATTCCGGGGGGCGGGCTGGCTGGGAGCTTCAGTGCAAGTCAATGCTGTGGTGGTAGTAAGCATTGATGGCCCCGCTGAAGTGGCTCACTGTACCAACTTCACCGCCGGCGCGAATGTCACTGAGGTGACACGTTTTGCTGCCGATCAGTTCGACGTCACCTATGATACGAGTGTGATCGAGGTCACTGATGTCACCGATGGTCTGATAGATTCAACCACTGTCAATGTCACGTGGGAGTTTGTCCCTTTAGGGACGCCGGGTAAGATAATTGTGATCGGGGAACTTCCCCTTGAGTTGACTGAGAGCGGTATCAATGGCACGGCCTATCTGGCAGAGATTCATTTCCATGTCGTTGGCTCGCCGTGCAACAGCAGCGCCATAGCGTTTTCCAATGGAAGGTTGTTCAACAATCTCGGAGGCCAGATAACGCCGGTCACGTGGGTCGATGGTTCAGTGCATGTCGCTACCTGTACAACAGGCGATGCCAACGAAGATGGCGTTGTTGACATAGGAGATGTAATCAAAGTGAGGAGGATCATTCTGGCACTAGACCCCCCAACGCCTTGTGCTGACGTCAATGGAGATGGATTCATAGATGTGGGGGATGTAATCAAGATAAAGAGGATTATCTTGGGACTTGATTGATAGAAGAGAGATACAAGAAGGATGCCTACTCCAAACCTTAACTTGGCGAGGTACACACAACAAGCCACGCCAACTCCCTTCTTGCGAATTGCTCTTCTGTAAGCTTGCCTCTGCCAGCCTCAAGATTGTCAGCTCTTAGGTAGCACCTCAAGCCTCAGACAAAGCCTCAGACTTCGCCAACTTGGCATATGTCAGCACCATGCCCAAGCTCCCCCACCCGCCGAGCCTCATAGCGCCCTTATGCGCCGTTGACCCCGTGCTAAACGCTCAGGGGCTTATCAACGGCTCCGACTCCGCAGTCCAAATCACTTGCCTTGACATCGAGGGTCTCGCCTATCCTCATTCCTGAAGCCCAGAGCAGCGAAATCAGGGCTTTGTCTCTTTCACAATGGCAATGGGCGTAGCCAACTAGACAGGGCTCTGAGGCAAAAGCAGCACTTCAACTCTCCAGCGTGGCATGATAGACTATGAGGTGATGAGTGCTTCCTTCTGCGTTGCGGGCATAGGTAGCAAACCTGTCAAGCGTATGGCGCTAATTCTCCCGAGTTGTGTCACTCATACCCTGAGGACGCGACTACAGGAGCCTCTCAAGCAACTCAGTCGTGGACTTCTGTCAACGTTTGGCACCACGGAGTGGAGAGCTTGCGAAGGAATCACGTGTGGCGCATTCGTCTAGGGGTTTAGGACACCTCCCTCTCAAGGAGGAGATC
>CAZHQV010000029.1:0-17695 GCA_964534285.1 uncultured Dehalococcoidales bacterium | reverse complement strand
AGGGTGACATTTTCATAGAACACTTACATGGTGACTAAATCATAGAACCTCAACAAAAGAGCCGCCTGATTCTTGACTTAGACCCGCTGATTGATTAATATTACTAGATTCACTGATTGATTAGCGGAAAAGGTACACTGGGTTTTGGAGGCCAAGATGAGAGAGATAACGATTGATAGCATTCGGGTGAGTCTGATGAATTATCAGCGTGTGGTGATTCTGAAGGAGAAGGACTCGAACCGCTATTTGCCTATCTGGGTTGGTCCTGCCGAGGCAGATGCCATTGCGGTAAAGCTGCAGAATGTTCAGTTGCCACGCCCTCTGACACACGATCTGTTACAATCTGTGATCCAGACTTTGGGAGCCTCGGTTGAATCTGTTCTGGTAAGTGACCTTCAAAATGATACCTTTTATGCCAAGCTTTTTCTTACTATTGACGGCATGCAACTTGAGGTTGATTCTCGGCCTAGCGACGCCTTGGCCCTAGCGGTAAGGGTCGGGGTGCCAATATACGCCGAAGAAGCAGTATTGGACAAAGCAGGCATCATACTTGAGGAGGAAACTGGGAAGCCTGCGGCCGGGGGTAAGTCTGAAGGCAGAGTGGATGAGCAAGAACTCAAAGGGCTGTCAGCCTACAAAGACTTCATAAACACGCTGGACTTGGAGGACTTCAGGAAACGCCAGTCTTAGCAAGCTATGGTTAGGAGCGTCGTGGTAAAGTGGGGCGCAGCTGTACAACTCCTCGTTGTCGGTTTCTACGTAGCCTTTAGCCTTCTCATCCCAACAGGCATTGGCTTTTGGTTTGACAGAAGAACATCCTATGAGTTTCCCTTATTCACTCTCATCGGGCTGGGAGTCGGCACAGTAATAATGATCTACGGCGTCTACCGCATGGTGCGTCCGTTTTTGCAGGAGGCCAAGAAGGAGGGGCGGGAGGAGCAGGTTTTCCGGCCGGTCAGAACACTCGTTCACAAGTTCCCTTCAAAGCCGGAGAAGGATAAACGGCAGAATAGTGACTAAGAAGCTAGGATGTGGGTGCTCGCTTAATCTACTGATCCTTCTCGGGGTTATCTTCCTAGCTCTAACCGTAATCGGCTTCATCGGTGGCAGTGTCGGAGCAATGATATTTGGGGGCGAGCCCCTTTCCATCCTTACCGTTCATCCACCTCACCCTGAGCTACCTGCGGAGCGGCCCTTCCCGGGTCTTCCCATAACCAACGCCATGATTGCCGCATGGATAAGCATTCTAGTACTGTTTCTCTTATTCTTTGTCAGCACCCGCAGGATGAAGCTTGTCCCTACCGGGCTCCAGAATTTCGTGGAGTTCTTCTATGAAACGGCGGCAGACTTCGTCGAAGATGCTGCGGGGAAAAAGTACGGCAGATGGTTCTTCCCGATTTGTGCCACTATTTTCCTGTTTGTCGTGGCCAATGCTTGGATCAATCTTATCCCTGGATTTGAATCCATTAAAGTGAACGGCGTGCCTCTGCTGCGCAACGCCAATACTGATGTCAATGTGCCCTTAGCGCTAGCTGTGGTGTCTTTTGTCTCTGTGGAATACTGGGGATTCAGGGCAAAAGGCGCTCCATATTTGAAGACTTTTTTCAATTTCGGTCCTCTAGGCCAAGGTCTCAAGCGGCTATTTACAGGTAAGATTAAGGCTGGTTTCAGCGGTATTTTCAACGGGATAGTGGTCGCCTTTGCTAGCATGTTGGAGATATTGAGCCATCTTATCCGCATGGTTAGCTTCACCTTTCGTCTCTTTGGCAATATGACGGCGGGGGCGATTCTGACCTTGATAATTATTTTCATCGCTCCCCTTGTAATCCCTGTGATATTCTACGGCTTGGAAGCCTTCTTTGGTTTTGTTCAGGCTATGATATTCAGTGGACTGACGTTGGGGTTTGCTTGTGCCGCAGTCATGGAGGAGGAATAACATGGGTTTCCCAAAGAAAAGAACGAGTCAAGAATAGCGATAACCAAATTCTCCCCTTAATGGAAAAAGGAGGTCAAACTGATGGAAGCCTGGTCAGATGTAGCCAAACTGATAGGAGCTGGCATCGCCATAGGCCTGGGAGCTCTTGGCCCCGGGATTGGCATTGGCATTCTTGGGATGGGCGCCATGAATGCCCTGGGGCGAAATCCGGAGGCAAGAGGGCCAATAATGACTAACATGATATTGAGCATTGCCTTCGCTGAGGCGGTAGCGATCTATGCCCTTATTGTAGCTATCCTGCTCATTTTTGTAGCATAGATTATGGAAGGGCTAGGGATAGATTTACCAACCTTTGTTGCTCAGCTTGTTAGTTTCCTTATCCTGCTTGGCCTGCTCATCTATTTCGGCTATAAGCCAATTCGAAAGATGCTTGATGAGCGCTCCACTAGGATAAGGGAGGGCATGGAGCAGGCTGAGCGAATCAAAGAGGAATATGAGCACGCCCAAGTAGAAGTTCAGGAGCAGATCACCAAATCGCACCAAGAGGGCCAAGCCATAATAGTCCAGGCGGAGAGGCTCGGGGATAGGCTTAAGGAGGAGGCGAGGGACGAGGCGAGACGAGAGGCACAGGCGATTACTGACCGAGTCAGAGTTGAACTGGAACGGGAGCGCGATAAACTCGTAGATGACTTGCGTGGGGAGTTTGTGGATATAGCCATCCTGGCTGCCGAGAAGGTGATCAACGAAACGTTGGACAAAGAGAAACATCGGCGACTTATTGAAGAGGCACTAGAGCAGAGTACTACTTTCAGGGAGAATTAGCACGGCACAATGGCAAGCATGGCTTTTGGCAAACGCTATGCTCAAGCAGCTTTCGAGCTGGCAGTAGAAAGACATGAGCTGGACAGCTGGAAGGAGGGCTTGAGCAGGATTGCCGACATAGGGAAGGACAGCAAGCTCCTGGCCGTGTTGGAAAACCCCAAAGTTCCCTTCAATGCCAAAAGAGGCCTTCTAGAGGAGCGACTGGGGCGGGTAAATCCTCTGGCTCTGAACCTGGCTTGTCTTCTTCTAAGCAAAGGCAGACTGAGAATTGCAGGTGATATACAGCAGGAATACTGGAGGCTGCTGGATGCCTACTACGGCGTTGAACATGCTGATATTGTCACAGCTCTGCCCTTGGATGAAGAGGACAAGGAAAGGATTTCCAGGCAGCTAGGTGACTTGGTTGGGCGCAAGGTCATTATTGATGCCCGAACTGATCCTACTATAGTTGGGGGATTTAGGGCGAAGATTGGTGATACGCTTATTGACGGAAGCACACGTAGTAGATTGGAGAGTCTAAGGAGGAGCTTGGTTCAAGTGGGAAGCGAATAATAGTTCTACGGAGAAGGAAAGATGGCAACTCGAGGGCAAGATATTGTTTCAGTAATCAAAGAGCAAATTGAGAGTTTTGGTGCTGCTGTGGCTGTAGCAAATGTGGGCACGGTAGTGGAGGTAGGTGATGGTATTGCCCGAGTCTATGGCCTTAGCAACGCGGCCTATAATGAGCTGCTGCAGTTTCCCAACGACATCATAGGGCTGGCCCTCAACTTGGAAGAAGACAATGTTGGTGCCGTCATCCTCGGTGACTTCACCCAGATCAAGGAAGGCGATGAGGTGAGGTCAACCGGGAGAGTTGTCGAGGTTCCTGTAGGCGACGCCCTTATTGGTCGCGTGATCGATCCTTTGGGACGTCCCCTGGACGGCAAAGGACTGATTAAGACAGACAAGACTCGACCTGTGGAACGAGTGGCGCCGAATGTAGTGCTAAGAAGGCCTGTAGATACACCTGTGCACACCGGGATCAAGGCTGTAGACAGTATGATTCCCATCGGGCGTGGGCAACGTGAGCTCATCATTGGTGACCGTTTCACAGGCAAATCAGCAATTCCTATTGACGCCATAATCGCTCAGAAAGGCGGTGACCTTACTTGCATCTATGTGGCCATCGGGCAGAAGACATCTAAGGTGGCGCAAGTAGTAGCCACTTTTGAGAAATATGGAGCGATGGAGTATACCGTTGTGGTGGCTGCCGATGCCTCCGATCCTGCTCCACTACAATACCTTGCCCCCTACGCCGGCTGTACTCTGGGTGAGGAACTCATGGAGCAAGGGAAGGATGCCCTAGTAATCTATGACGACCTTTACAAGCATGCCTGGGCTTACCGACAGCTGTCTTTGTTGCTTCGTCGTCCACCAGGGAGGGAAGCTTATCCTGGAGATGTTTTCTATTTGCACAGTCGGCTCCTGGAAAGGGCAGCGAAGCTGGCCCCTGAGTATGGCGGTGGCTCGCTCACTGCCCTGCCCATTATTGAGACTCAAGCTGGAGATGTTTCAGCCTACATTCCCACGAATGTTATTTCCATCACCGATGGCCAAATCTATCTAGAAACAGACCTATTCAACGCCGGCATTCGCCCCGCCATAAACGTGGGATTGTCGGTCTCCAGGGTTGGTGCCTCTGCACAGAGGAAAGCCATGAGGCAGGTAGCTGGCAGGTTACGGCTTGAGCTTGCTCAGTTTCGTGAGCTGGAAGCCTTCGCCAAGTTTGGCGCTGCTGAACTGGACAAGGCTACCAGAGACCAGTTGGAGCGTGGTAGGCGTATCACAGAAGTATTGAAGCAACCACAATATTCGCCCATGTCCTTGGGGAAGGAAGTGAGTATTCTATACGCTGTAACCAATGGCTATCTTGATGACGTGCCCGTTGATAAGGTTATCGCCTGGGAGGGCAATTTCCACAGGTTTATGGAAAGCCACTACCATGAGTTGGAGCAAAGGATCAATGTGGACATGGAGATAAAGGTGGAGACTGAAGAAGCTTTGAAAACTGCGATAACAGAATTCAAGCGAGGCGCCACTTACTAGTAGCCAATGGCTAGCACTCAGATTCTCCGTCGGCGTATACGCAGCATTGAAGGCACTGCCAAGATTTGCAGAGCAATGGAGATGGTTGCCACTGCCAAGATGAGGCGGGCACAAGAACAGGCAGTGGCGGGGCGACCCTATTCTGAGAAAATAAGCCGAGTGATTGCCGATCTGGCAACCCAAGCTCGAGTCGCTGAGGCAATCCACCCCCTGTTGCAAAGAAGAGAGGTCAACAGGATTGCCATTGTTCACATCACCACCGATCGCGGGTTATGCGGGGGGCTGAATGCCAACATGAATCGCCTCGTTGCAGGTTACACCCTGGAGCAAGGCCTGCCCATCACCCTTGTTACCGTGGGTCGCAAAGGGCGTTCTTTCATGGTTCGTGCCGGTCAGAGTATTCGGGCCGAGTTCACTGGAATCAGTGATCGGCCTAGTCTACTGGAAACCATTCCCATCTCGCGCATCGTCATCGAAGACTACAGCAATGGTGAAGTCGACTTGGTGTATCTTGCCTATCCCCGTTTCGTCACTACTGTGGTTCAACGACCTACAATGGAGGTGTTACTACCCGTCGAGCCAGCTGAACCGGCCTCGGGTCAAGCGGCAGAATACATCTATGAGCCCCGGCCCGCTATGGTGCTAGACGAGCTATTGCCTAGGTACGTGGAGATGAAAGTGTACCATGCTATACTTGAGCTTGTTGCCAGTGAGCAATCGGCACGGATGGTGGCCATGCGCAATGCCAGCGATAATGCTAGGGAGCTTATTGAAGATTTGACGCTGACCTTGAATAAGGTTCGGCAAGAGACGATCACCAAGGAGATTTGCGATATCAGCGGAGGTGCTGAAGCTCTGGTAAAGGAGTAGGAAATGGCAAAAGGAAAAGTCGTTCAAGTTATCGGCACAGTGGTCGATATGGAATTCCCAGCTGATGAGCTGCCAGCGATAAATAACGGTATAGAGATTCCTTTGGATGGCGGCAAGATTACTCTTGAAGCGCAACACCACATTGGGAATAACTGGGTGCGTGCTGTTGCCCTGACTCCTACTGATGGACTGGCGAGAGGGGTAGTAGCAATCGATATGGGAACTCCCATAACGGTGCCAGTGGGCAGGGCGACTTTGGGCAGACTATTCAACGCTTTTGGTGAACCCTTGGATGAACTGGGAGAGGTTAAGGCTGAACAACGCTATCCCATCCACCGCGCACCGCCCCCTCTGACTGAGCAAGAGACAACTCCTCAAATGCTCGAGACGGGACTCAAAGTAATGGATCTTATCACTCCCTTTACAAGAGGGGGAAAGGTCGGAGCATATGGTGGAGCTGGTGTAGGCAAGACCGTCATCATTATGGAACTCATTCGTAACATTGCCACTGAGCACGGTGGTTTTTCCGTTTTTGCTGGTGTAGGCGAAAGATCGCGAGAGGGCAACGACCTTTGGTTGGAAATGCAGAGGTCTGGAGTTCTAGACAAGACTGTCCTTGTGTTCGGACAGATGAATGAAACCCCTGGCGTTCGCTCACGAGTGGCGCTAACCGGGGTCACCATGGCAGAGTATTTCCGCGATGTCGAGGGACAGGATGTCCTCTTGTTCATAGACAACATATATCGCTATGTCCTGGCCAATATGGAACTATCGGCTCTCCTGGGGCGCATGCCCTCAGCAGTGGGCTACCAGCCAACGTTGGGCACAGACGTTGGTGAACTTGAGGAAAGGATCACCACAACTAAGAAAGGCTCAATCACGTCCTTTCAAGCTATCTATGTCCCCGCTGACGATTATACTGACCCCGGCATAGTGGCCACTTATGGCCATCTGGATGCCGTCGTCGCATTGGAACGTTCCATAGTGGAGCTAGGTATATACCCCGCCGTTGACCCTTTGACCTCGACGTCCCGAATACTTGACCCCGCCGTCGTGGGAGAAGAGCATTACCAGGTAGCTAGAGGAGTACAGCAGACATTGCAAAGGTACAAGGAACTGCAAGACATAATAGCTATCTTGGGTATGGAGGAACTGAGCGAAGAGGACAAGCTTACTGTGAATCGAGCCCGACGGATTCAAAGGTTCTGCTCTCAGCCATTTCATGTTGCCGAAGTCTTTACCGGAACTCCTGGCAAATATGTACCTATTAAGGAGACAGTACGGGGTTTCAAGGAAATCCTCGAGGGGAAGCACGATAACCTTCCTGAGGTGGCGTTCTACATGGTGGGCAACATAGATGAAGCAGTGGAGAAAGCCCGGAAGATCGGTGAGGCGTAGTGGCGACGTTTAGGCTTGAGGTTGTTACCGCGGAGAGAATGGTTTTCTCCGATGATGTCAATATGATAGTTGCTTGGGGTACAGAGGGCCAGTTGGGCATTCTACCTCATCATGCTCCTTTGATGACCATGCTTCGGCCTGGAGATTTGCTCATAAGAAAGGACAATGAGGAGGAGTATCTAGCGATAAGTGGTGGTTTCCTTGAAGTGCGCCCGGACAAGGTAGTGATTCTGGCTGATACTTGCGAACGTGCTGAGGAAATCGATGTGACTCGTGCTGAGGCTGCCAAGCGGCGTGCCGAAGAGATGCTCAAAGGCCGACCGCCCGAGGTAGATGCCGCTGCCGCTGAAGCAGCTCTGCGCCGCTCCTTGGCCAGGCTAAAGGTGGCTGAGAAAAAACGCCGCAGACCTAGGTAGGTCGCATGGGAAAGCAGCCTTGCCAAGATCATCCGTAACCTAATTCACCTTTCTGCCTTACCTACTACCACCGTTAGTCCAAGGGTGTTCGAGGAACCAACGAAGGCAAGCTCTACCACTGAGCAGAGCTTGGAGCTTGTGGCCCAAGCGAGCCTAAGATAGAATGTATGTATCGCAACCCGTTAGGCATCTAAGGCAAAAGGTGAGGGCAAGGACAGAGGAGTAAAGGTTCTCTCAGGCAAGCGTTCCTGGAGAGGCTTAGCTTGTCAGTGTTCTCGCAAGAGCCAGGAAGAAAAGGCAGCAAGGGGGAAATAGTACACATGTACAGAGTATTTGCAGACAAACTGTTGGATTTTGCCGAGCGCCATGCCGAGGAAATCGCCAGACAGTGGTGCAAATCAATCAGAACAAGTCCAAGGACACCATCATACCATTCCATTCCCGAGGAGGAGTGTTCTCCTCAAGCCGCTCTCTTCTACAGGAATCTAAGGCGGCTGTATTTTAGTGAGGAACCCTACCAGGACGCTTCGGACTATTTCACACAGTACGCAGAAGCTAGGAAGGCTGAAGGCATCCCTTTGCATGAGGCCATTTATGCACTAATCATGATGAGGAGGCACATTTGGGTCTTTGCTGAGTTCCAGGCGTTGTTCATTAGCGCTGCTGACCTCTACCAGGCCGTGGAAAGCATTAATCGGGTAGTGCTAATCTTTGATTACGCCATCTACGTCGTCACCCGCAAATATCAGGAGCTGACTAAGTAATCCTGCCCATTTTGCGCCCTGCTCAGCGACTGGGAGAAAGCAGAGCGGCACAGGTGCGGCGCCAGCGCTGCCCAGAGATTAGCGTTGGAACTATTTCAAAGGGACAATTACCAGGGCTCATCACGGGCCTTGGACTGAGGCAGGAGAACACTGAATACCGATAGAGCTATGACCAAGCGGGTCCTTCTTCTGAGTATGCCATTTGCTAGCGTCCGATATCCCTCTCCAGCTCTAAGCTTGCTCAAGGCCATACTGCAAAGAGAGGGAGTATCTTGCGAGGTCGGTTACTTGAATATCTTGTTTCAGGCCTTGAGCGGCAACCCCGATATCTATGAGGGGATTGCCGATATCATGATAGTTGGGGAATGGGTGTTTGGCGAAGAGTTGTTCGGTGAGGGGTGGGCTCAGTCAGATAGAGCGAGACTCGACCGCCTCAGTGCTCCAGTGCTACCGGACGGTTTTGCGCTGACAGAGTTGCGAGATGACCTTGCCCATCTACGATCCATGGCAGGACCATTCATCCGCGAATGCACGGATGCCATCAACTGGAAAGATTATGGCATTATCGGATTCACATCGGTATTCAGCCAACACGTGGCGTCTTTGGCCCTAGCCCGTCGCATCAAGGAGCGCTGGCCGGAGAAGATAATTGCCTTTGGCGGGGCAAATTGCGATGAGGTCATGGGGAAGGCGTTGCTGAGACTCTTCCCATTTGTGGACTGGGTGTTCAGCGGAGAGGCCGATCTGTCGTTCCCCCAAGCTGTCACCCAGTGGTTCTCCGGAAAGCCGCCGCAAGGCATTCCGGGAATAGCCTATCGCCACAATGGTCAGATTAGCGAGCAGTGCGCCGGTGATTTACCGGAAATGGATGCCCTCCCCTATCCCGATTTTGATGACTATTTCAGTGCCCTGCGCAAATGGGCACTGGCCCATTTGCCCTTCGCCCCTGTTTCGCTTGAGTTCTCTCGCGGGTGCTGGTGGGGAAACAAGTCACAGTGTATTTTCTGTGGCTTGAACCGCAGAACATTACACTTTCGTGCTAAGAGTCCTCAGCGCGCCGAGGCTGAGATCAAGGCGTTGACAGCACGACATAAGACGTACAGAGTGATACTTACGGATTCCATCCTGGATATGAGATTCTTCAAAACCCTGCTGCCCGCCCTGGCGGAGTGGCGGGGCCTGGAGGAACTGTTTGTCGATACTAAGGCTAACCTAAACCGGGATCAGATGCGTATGCTGAAATCTGCTGGTGTAAACCTATTTCAACCGGGGATTGAGAGCCTGGACAGCGAAATACTGGCTCATATGCGCAAGGGGACGACGCTCCTGCAAAATGTACAGCTTCTCAAATGGGCGCGGGAATATGATCTCCACCCTGCCTGGAATCTGCTCTGCGGCTTTCCTGGCGAGAATCCCGAGGCCTACCGCCGCATGGCCTTGCTTGTGCCCTTACTTGTCCACCTGCGCCCGCCTGCAATTGTAAGTCCGGTGCTATTGGTGCGCTTCAGTCCCATGTTTGAGCAAAGCCATGAATGGCGGCTCAAGAACGTCAGGGCTCATGCCGGCTACGGGGCCATCTATCCCTTTCCTCAGGAGGACTTGGATCAGCTGGCATACTTCTTCGACTATGACTTTGAGGGCAAAGATCATATCCTTGCCTATGTCAATCCCGTAAAGCGGGAGGTACGCGCCTGGCAGCAGCGTTGGGAGCAGGACGAACCACCAGTTCTGGCTTTCGAGCCACAGCCTGAAGGAAAGATTGCCATTTACGATACCAGGCCGTGCCGATCAAGCTATCGAGTGGAACTCGAAGGAGAGATAGCGACAGCATATTTGGCTTGCGATGCGGCCCGACAATTTGACTCTCTGGCAAGCGAGATTCATGAAAAGAGGGGCAAGGAACATTCCGCTGACGCAGCCTTACGTCGCGGTCTTGATGAATTGGTGGCGCGGCGCCTCATGCTGCGAGAGGGTGACCGATATCTGAGCTTGGCCACAAGATCCACGCCTTAGCAGAGTGGTGATAGCAGAAGAAGCTTTTCAGGCACATCTGAAGCTCCAACACTATCTAGCACCGTATCAATTCAGCTTCTGCCCGTTGGCGGGGTGAGACTGCTGTGTGACTACTGCGCCTCCGATGTCTTCTGAACTACGCTCGCTTCGATAGTAAGTGCGGAACGCTATCCCTGTTTCCGTTGTTTGATTTAAAATACGTATCGTGAAGAAACTGTGGTTTGGTGCCATACCTCCCTCATCGTACGTGGAAAACGTACTCCCAGTGAAGAGTGGGATACGAAGCTGTTTCCAGCTAGCATTTGAGAGTTTTCCAGAAATTGACCTCGTCTATGAGACAATAGACTCTCAACTCTCCAGAGAGCTTACCACAAGCCCAAGTATGAGCATCCTTCTTGACGAGGCTTTCAGGCTTCTGCCCAAGAAGAAATCCAAGCTCTCGGACAGGCTCAATAAGAGTGACACAATGAGGTTTCTCCACAATGAACGCTTAGAGTATTTGTTGCTAGACTATGTAAATATAGGAAGGTGGGGCGTCGGGCTATCAAAGGGGTCATTCTATCAGAGTCCACCTGTAGAGTCTGGAATTCAAGTCTATGTGACTACGGAAGACTCTGCAGGCCGCCTGAAAGCAACACTGGCCAGAATCAAGGAACTGAGGAGGAAATCTCGTAGCGCCCTAAATGACAAGAAATGGGCTACTCCAGAGTCTATAGACTACACAGTTCAAGCAGACTATCTGGTAGGAAAGCTACTGGGCTACCCCGAGTGTTGTATATCCACATACATTGACAGACGGCAAGAGTCGTTCCTGCAAGACTTGAAGGGCGGACTGAATGTTGACACACCTGAACAATGTTTCGCCAGGGATCTAGCAAAATGTGGAACGTACGACTATTTGAAAGATAGACTTTTCGATCAGAAGTTTAGCTTTGTGAAATTGCTTCAACTGGCGGAAGGAGCACTCCCCGAGGAATTCTATTCCCAGTTTGTTATGAGTTTTTACCCTTGCCAACCGAAGTGTGATAAGGCCACTGCACTAGGCAAAAGAATCCAAGAGCAATGTGAGCTGATAGACTCACGATTGGCAACTGTCCATAAGGCTTCACGTCTGCTTTTTTGCTTGCACAACTTCTTGAGCGATGTGTTTCTTGCAGAAAGATTCAGACATTTGGGCAAAGTTGAGCACTCAGAAAAGCTCAGCTATCTAAACAGTCTGCCGCCACCCACATCCATTGACAAGTTTGATGCCCTGAGAACCCTGCTGTGGAAGAACATACTCTACACCCAAAACCTACTGGCCCAACACTATATAGAAGGGGAAGATCCCGATCGTCTCCTTGCCTTAACATCAGAAGCTGTCAGAGATTTGAACTACGCCACTTTCGCCGGGAGGACATACGCCACGGGGGGCTCCTGAAAAGACCCAATGGAAACCGTGTCTCACAGGGAATCCGGCATCCATTCGGCTAATCTAATCACCCCCGTCCTCCAAGACTAGCTTTGCGGCCTCCCAGGGTGAAATGTCAAGGCTCCTTGCTGTTTCCCCTATCTCCTCCTCTAACCAATAGCTGTCGGTTACCCACCGGAGCGTCTGAGAACGAGGTGCCAGGCGCGCTAGAAACAACTTGAAAAGCCGATTGGGGTAATCAACCGCAAGAGCGAGCTGCCGCGCATAGTAGACTACCAAGAAGCAGACCGTCTTGTCATCTGGGGCTAGTTCATAGGCCGTGCGGAGTTCCCTGAAAGCTATATCAACATAGGCTAGGTCGCCGCCTTCCACGACCCTTTGACAATAGCTCTCAGCTAGGCCCATACGATAGATAACATCGACACAGTCCTCCGCCACCCCTACAACCTCCCGAACATCATACACTATTATACAGTAGCGCAGGGAGGGATTGAAAGGTTCAATCCCTCCCTGCCAGAGGATAGCCTTTGTCACCTTGTTTATTTGGCTATTATTGCTCTACGGGTGGAAACTCCTTAATTGGTGGTTTCGCTACCCCTGCTTTCCTGTACTCCTCCAGCCAGGGGGCCTCATATCCCGGCGTCGCGTCGAAGTAGTCCATCCTCGACTCGTATCCTAGCTCATCCTCGGCCAAGGGCTCCCAGGCAGACGGGTATGTCACCGCTGGCTCCTCTGCGATTCCGCTGAAGAAGTGGCCGAACCAGTGTCTCCTGACCGCTTTGCCCCTCGCAGGGAGTTCGTCAAATGGAAAGTGGGCATACATGAGCGTGTAAACAGGGCTAGTCACCGCCTTATTGGTGAGGTGCGAATCGATTATGCAGTTCATGAGGACGGGGATCTTCTGCTCATAGGCTATTTTCATAGCCTCGGAGAGCTGAGCCTTGAAATCACGCTCCCACTCACACACCATCCCCACGCCACCAACAACGTCGGCAAGCTTCTCGAACTTCAGAAGAGGTCTCTCCTCTCCCATCTGTACGACGCCCTGAAACACGTTGCCGATTACGTCGTGCGCCCCCATGGTATCCCAGTTGGGTCCATACCAGGGGTATTTCATTCCTGGCATCCAGCCGGCGTTGTTGCTTATCCAGTAGACAATGGGCAACCTCTCCCTTACAGCCACGTCCACGTCAAAGCCAGCGTTCAGCATACCGGAATCGCCCATCAGTGCGAGAACCGGTATTTCCTCCTCACCTTTCTCTCTCTGGGCAATAGCCGCGCCCATGGCCAGACCGAGACCGTGACCTACACCGGCCTGGTCATTGGCGGTAAGGCAGGAGGCAGGCCTGGTGTGTATGCAGTAAGGCATGACAAAATCGGACATGGAGTAACCGTCTATCATGATCCTTGGCTTGCCGTCATACTCCTCACACACCTCTCTTACTATTTGAGAGCAGTATCCAAAGTGAAGATGCGGCGTGTCCTTATACCTGGGATGCTCAGGCCCGTATTGATACGCCCGCTTCTTCCTGTTCTCAATGAGCTTCTTGTGAAGCTCTTGGTTGGCCTTAAGGAATTCCTTGGCCTCAGGAGTCGGACCAAGGTTGTGTGCCTTGGCGTAGTCCAAAATAGCCTTCAGGCTGTTCTTTATGCTACCCACCAATGCCGCTTTTGTCTTGATATAGGGGTAACAGCGAAGTTCACTATCGGCAAACTGTATTGCCGGCGGCCACCAGGTAGCATACTCGTCGAAGAACCCGACCTTGTTTCCAACCGAAATCATCAGCTCGATCTCTTCATGTGCCGGAAATCCACGGAGGTGGTTGGGATGCTTCTCTGATACAACCGCACGTCCTATCCTTCTAGTGTTAAATGCCACGCTCCAGTACTCTATGAATTCCTTGAGTACATCATCACAGAGGTCCCAGGCAGCCCACTCACCCATGACCAGGAAAGGCTTTTTCACCTTAGCCATCGCCTCGGCGGCCTTCTTCACTTCCGCTGGGGCGCCACCAGCATCCTCGATTGGCTTATCCGTGTCTTCGTACCTCCACTGAGGAATGTATGAGGTCAGCCATTGCTCCCCTACCCAGTAGTCTTCCTTGGAAAGGTCGGCTACGAACACGGCTCCAATGGTATCCGTCTGAATCTCCCTCTTCATCAGCATGGCGGTAGGCGTGAATTCTACGTTAACGGGCCCCGTAGGCTTCGACAGCGCCTTCTTGTGGGCTCTGAAAATGGCTTGCCTGGCCAACCAGGGGAACTGTATGCGAAGAGACCATTTGGTTATGGTCTCCAGGAACCGATAGGAATAAGCCTCCTGGAGGGTGTTATGCATGCTATCATGTTCTATTTCTGTTCCCACAGTTAGAACGATTATGGGCGATGCAGTAAGAAACGCTTCCTGCAATGCAGAATAGACATTTGCGCTTATCGAGCAGAAGACGGCAGCTGCCTTCTGACCCCTCCATACCTGGGTGTAGGCGTCCGCGATATAGATTGCAGTTTGTTCGTGGCCCACGGTAATGACCTTTATTCCCACTCTCGACAACTCATCGGCTATCTGCCAGACGCGCCCGCCCACAGCTCCGAAAGCGTGGGTCACGCCGCACTCTTTCAGCGCCGCGGCAACATCAAAGCCCACATTTGGCCATAGCTCTCGACTCCCTATTTGACGTTTCTGCCGCTCCGCGAAGGAGAATTCTCCTTTCTCCTCGGGCTTGGCCACCTTTTTCCCTTTCTTGTACTCTCTGACTATGTCGTCTGCCGGTATCTTTACAGTCATTTGATCCTCCTCTGCTTGAATGAATTTCTCTTCATCTCACGCTTCGTAGTATTCATGCCTTGGCTCGTACTTGAGCTCCTCCTTGCTCAGGGGCTCCCAGTTATCAGGCAGCGGCATGTCAGGCTCATCCTTCAATCCAGGGAACCAGTCGCGCAGCCAATTCAACCTGACAGCCTTACCCCTCGGCGGAAGCTCGTCCCAGGGGATATGAGAGTGATACAGAGCATAGTTATAGTCGTGGACATCGGGGGCAGCGCATATGTGCTGGTCCATCACGCAGTCCACGAGAACCGGCACCCTCTCTCGCTCCGCCGTGGCAAATGCCTCTCTCAGCGTGTGCTCGAATTCACTCTCCCGCTCACAGCGCATGCCGATGCAATTAATACACTCCGCATACTTGTCAAGCCTCAAGATAGGCCTTTCAAAACCCCATGCCATGAGACCCTGATACTCGTTTCCAACCACGCTTTGCTCTCCCAGGTTGTCCCAGTTGGGGCCATGCCAGAGGTATTTCACACCCGGCGAAGCTCCACCGTTGTTCACCACCAGGTAGACATTAGGCATTCTGTATCTGGCGGCCACCTCTATATCCCAGGCATTCACAAACAGGCCCTGATCACCTATCAGGGTCAGCACCGGGATTTCCTCCTCACCCCTTTCCCTCTGCGCCAGGGTCATGCCCACGGGGCAGCAATTTCCGTGACCGGACCCTGCATGGATGTTACTGGTGATCCATGAAGCGTGTCTCGTACACTGTACGAAGGGATCGGCGAAGCTAGACATAGTATAACTGTCGGCCACAATCCTAACCTTGTTATCGTACATGCTCTCGAGCACTTCACTTATTTTCTGGGAACAGTATCCCGGATGAAGGACGGATTTTGCCCTATATCTCGGATGGTCGGGCCCATATTTGTAGGCAAGCTCCCTGAGCTTCTCCCTGGCTCTCATCTGGTCGTCCTGGACCCTTCTCAGCCAGAAGCTCACCTGGTAGTCGGGACCTATGCCATTGGCTTTAGCATAATCCAGAATCTGTCTTAGCGTCGCCTTAAGGCTGCCCTGACAGACCGCTTTTGATTTGAGGTAGTTCCACGTTTGCTCTTCAGAGTTGGCGATTTGCACCACCGGCTGCCAATCACGTCCAAAGTTCTCAAAGAAAGTAACTCTAAGCCCTACCGGAATTATGAGATCAATTTCACTCTTGAAGGTTGGAAATCCATGGTGATAGTTGGAGTGGGTCTCAGGTACAATCCCGCGCCCTTCTCTTTTGGCATCGAAGGGCAGGTTCCAGTATTCCACGAACTCCCTCAGTTCATCGTCACAGTCCTCCCACACGCAGTCTTCCCCGACAATCATGAACGGTCTTTTCGCCTCAGATATCGCTTTCGCTGCCAGAGCCACTTCCTCCGGGTCAGAGCCACCGGCGGCAACTGGCTTGCCGGTCCTCTCGTATCTCCAGTCTGAAACCCACTCTACATCCTCAGTCGTATGCTTCATGCCTCCCCAGTGCTTTGCCCTTCCCCTGTCCAACAGATAGTGACCGTCAATTCCGATTTCAAAGTTGACCGGTCCTGTCGGTTTGGCCAGAGCTTTCTTTACGCCCCTCACCACATGCTGGCTTGTTATCCAGGGAACCTCGCTACGGAGCGACATCTTGGTCACCTGCTCGAAGAATTTGTAGGCGTAGCTCTCCTGAATAGTGTTCTGAAAGTCGTCATGCTCCGTCTCAATTCCGCCCGAGATGTAGAAAATGGGCGCACCCTGCAAGAACGCCTGCTGCATTGCAGGGAAGGCGTTCGCATCGCCAGGACCTACGGTTCCGAAGCAAACGGCTGCTTTTTCTCCCCTGTGCACCATGGTGTAGCCTATGGCGGCATAAACGGCACCCTGCTCGTGGCCAAAGACAATCATCTGTACTCCAGCCCTCGAGATTTCGTCTATCATGTGCCACAAGTGTCCCCCAGGACAGCCAAACTCCGTGGTAACGCCGCATTGCGTTAGTGCTACACCAAGATGTGACCCCACGCTGGGAAATATCTCTTTTTCCCCCAGCCTCCGCCTTTTCACCTCTTCAGGAAAGTACTCACCCCTCTTCTCGGGCTTCTCGATCGTCCTACCCCGGCGAAGTCTTCTGTCCACCTGCGCCATACTTTCAGCAATGAAGGTCTTCCTTTCTTCTGCCACTGTTTTACCTCCTAGTTATCATTGTCCTGTGTACTGTTGTCCCGTGTCTTTGCTTTCCTGGTACGAAGAGTTCTGCCAACTCATCTGCTCTTTCTGCCTTTTCACCTCCTATGTTTTCTTCTCCTAAATCACCGATCTACCCGGTCACTCTTCCTGGAGCAACAGTTACACGGATGTCCCGGCTCGGTTCTTTTCCTTACTTGTGCCATCTTCGCTCTGCCATCCTCAGTCCCCAAAACATTGCCTGGGTATAGCCGAAATTCGGAAGGCAAGTCAGCTTCCCCCGCTATGTGGCCCACTTCTTCATTCCCATACCTTTTGTTCCGCCGTGGTATGCGTACGAACCACCGAAATCACAATCGAGGGCCTGTTTCATCGCGGCGAGACGGTCAATTGAGTACTGTGCTATAGGGGCCTGGCTTTGAGCCAGATGATGGTAAGCAGGCATCGAATGCCACATTCCCAGCTAATCAAACACTTCCCGAGTAACCTCACCACTTCTTCCTTTTCGGCCTCCGCCCGGGTCCGGACGTCTTCCTGACCCTTGTCGCCTTGTGCTTACTCAGCACTACCCCCGCCTTCCGCCCATCCAGCTCGGCTACTCGGGACATTTCCACAATACCACACACGTGATGACTTGTCAAGGCGTGGATTTTCCAGCTTTGCCATCTCAACAAGGTTCTCGCATATTTTTCACCTATTTTTCACCTGAAATGCCGCAGCGCGCGTGGCTCGGCGCACTCCACACACTTCGCCTGCGCTCGCCCTTCGCGTCCCTTCCCAGTTGTACACGCCTGGGGCATGTCCAGGGTTTGCCACCCCCCGAACCCCGCCAGCTCAATCAATGCCCCAGCCTTCGTAACCCCGCTGGATGGTTGCTAAGTATTCCCGTGAAGGTTGCGTTTGCTCTGATTGTTCCGCCTTGACATACGCTACTGCCTCCATAGGGTCACCAAACTCTGTGAAGACAATTACTTTCTTCCGATCGTACACAGCAGGATAGCCTTCACG
>CAZHQV010000028.1:0-18786 GCA_964534285.1 uncultured Dehalococcoidales bacterium | reverse complement strand
AGGAACACTGATCCCTGATGTTAACGAACTCAAAGAGATATTTGTTCAAGCCCGCAGCTTCACAGGCAGACCTGAAGAGCGGCTCATGAGTCCTAGGGGTGCAGGAGGCGACTATGACACGGTTCAAACCGAACTCCTGAATTCCCTTCTCGATCGCAGATATCCCCTCTTCAGAGCAAGTATATAGATTGTGCTCAGCGTGAACCACGTTTGGCAGTCCCTTTACATACTCCACGACCTCTGGGACATTGACATATGCCCCTATATTCCTCCCACAGTGGCAGACGAAGACACCGACACGAGGCTCTTCCATCTCAAACACCTCCTGCGATGACTTCAGCCGCTTCTCCTGCTATGACCTCAGCTGCTCTGCCCGCTGCTCCCGAGGCCTGGGTTACAGAATCTGGTATATCCCGTGGACTATGAACATAGCCGCAAGCAAAGATGCCAGGCCTGGTAGTATCTAGCGGTTGCGACAATCTGTCGGGAGCCCTTACAAAGCCATTTTCATCCAACTCTATACCCAATGTTTCTGCCAGCTCCTTTGTGATTCGGGGGATTCCAGCTTGAGCAAGAACCACTAGTTCCGCTTCAAAGCTCTTTATTTCGCCAGAAGTAGTATCCTCATACCAAATAATGGGGTTGTCGTTCTCAGGGTTGACTTCGATCCTGCCAGGACGAGCCCTGACATAAGTCACATTGTATTCCTCTTTAGCCCTGGCAATGTACTCCTGGAACCTTTTGCCTACAGCCCTCATATCCATGTAAAAGATGGTTGATCTTGTTCCCGGCTCATGCTCATACGCCATCATGGCTTCTTTGGTGGAGTGCATGCAGCAGACGGAGGAGCAATAAGGCTCATATCTAAAATCCCGCGAGCCAACACATTGAATAAACGCTATATTGTGAGGGATCTTCCCATCAGATGGCCTGTGAAGTGCTCCAAAAGTAGGCCCGGATGCCGCGGTTAGTCTCTCATACTCAATAGCAGTGACGACGTTCTGTATCCTTCCATAGCCGTACTCACTTACGACCGAAACATCGAAAAAGTTGAGGCCTGTGGCTACGATTATTGCTCCTACATCAACTTCGATATGCTCATCCTGCATCGCATGCGCAATCGCACCTGCCTCGCAACGTCGCTCACATTCATAGCATTGAATACAGCCTTCTATTTGCCCTGCAAGACAGCGCGAAGCTTCTTGTACAGCCTCCTCCACGGAATAGCCAAGAGCTGCCTCACCGAAGCTCTTGATCCTCTTCTCAACACGCTCCTCTCTCATAATAACTCGCTTCCCGGAAGGAAACCGCTTCTTCAGCTTCTTTATCTCCTCTTCAGAGAGCTTCTCCGGCTCTTTCTCCACGTCTTCGACCTCAAGAGGTTCCCCATTCAAATATCGGTCTATCGAGCGAGCAGCCTTACGCCCTGCGGCAATGGCATCTATCACGAAAGCAGGGCCGGTAACCACATCACCCCCGGCAAAAACTCCCTCTATGTTGGTCGCACCGGTCTCAGGATCAATCTCTATCGTCCCCTTCCTGGAAACCGAAATCCCAAGCTCCTTAACAAAATCCGTTTCCGGGGCCTGACCAAGAGCGGCAATCACCGTATCCACAGAAGTAGCGAACTCAGAACCCTCAACCGGAATTGGCCGAGGACGACCGCTAGCATCTGGCTTCCCGAGTTCCATCCTCACACACTCCATCTTGGCGAGCTTTTCGTTATGGGACAAGAAGCGAGTTGGAGTGGTCAGGAACTCCATCCCTATTCCCTCATCTTCTGCTGCTGCTACTTCCTCCGCCGACGCTGGCATCTCGGCACGCGAGCGACGATAGACGATACTTGCTTCTCCTGCTCCAAGGCGCTTTGCTGTCCGAGCACAATCGATAGCTGTATTTCCACCACCAACAACCGCCACTTTCTTCCCCAACTTGATTTTCTCCCCAAGATTCACTGCCCTCAAAAACTGCACCCCTTCCAACACTCCAGGCAGATCCTCTCCCTCGACACCAAGCCTCATGCCACCATGCGCCCCGACGCCAATGAAAAGCGCATCGTGGTCTCTTCTTATCTCCTCTAAGGTAACATCTTTGCCCACCTGAACGCCCGTTCTTATTTCTACACCAAGCTTCTGAATGTACGCTACTTCCTTCTTCAAGACCTCCTTGGGAAGGCGATACTCAGGGATACCAACGCGAAGCATACCTCCTGCCTCAGGAAGGGCTTCGAAAACAGTGACATTGTGACCTTTTAGCGCAAGGTCGTTGGCGGCACTCAGGCCTGCAGGTCCCGCGCCTATGATTGCTACTTTTTTGTCCGTTCTTGCTATGGTTGGAACTTCAAGCTCTTCGATGTCTACTTGGTCAGCAGCAAATCTTTTGAGGTCGCGGATGGCCATGGCCTCATCGAGTTGACCGCGGTTACAAGCTTCCTCGCAGGGAGCATAGCAAACCCGGCCAACGGAGCCAGGGAAAGGATTTGTATCCCGTATGAGCTTGTAGGCCTCCTTAAACTCTCCTTCTGCGATCAGCTTGATATAACCCGGAACGTTGGTATGGGCAGGGCAGGCGTCCATACAGGCTGCTTTACAGGGGCGTTCTTCCCTCTTGTCCATGACACATTTCTTAGGGACAGCCTGCGGGAACAGCATGAAGATGGCTTTCCGTTTCCCCAGCCCCAGATTAAACTCATCTGGCATGATGACAGGACAACCTTCCACGCAGAGACCACATCCAGTGCATTTGTTCCAATCAACAAACGGAGACCTCTTGTTTATCTTGACTTTGAAGTTGCCAACCTCTCCCGAGACTTCTTCAACCTCGGCGTAGGTCAAGAGCTCTATATTAGGATGCTGGCTTGCATCTATCATTTTGGGGGCGAGAATACACATGGCACAATCGTTGGTGGGAAAGGTCTTATCTAATTGTGCCATCCTCCCTCCGATGCTGGGAGACTTCTCCACTAGATGCACCATAAATCCCATATTAGCCAGGTCAAGGGAGGCTTGAATCCCAGCTATACCAGCACCAATCACCAATACCGATTTTCGTCCATTTTCTCCACTCATTGCTGGTCTCCAATGGCGCTCGCCACCAAGCTTGCCAAGTCCATGACTTCAATACTTGGCATTGAACGCTTTTCTTCTCCCTTATCCACCATGGCACATCTGAAGTGGGTTTGACATTTGGGACAACAGGTTATGAGAGTCTCCGCCCCCGTTGAGGTCGCCTCAGACAGCCTTTCTTTCCTTATCATATTGGAATAGGAATCGCAATTCGTAAAGGCACTAGTGCCACAGCAAACAGAATCCCATTTGCTGTGTTCCATCTCAACAAACTCCACGCCAGGAATTGACTCAAGCACCTTCCTTGGTGAATCATAAACGCCCAAATGCCTTCCCAACCTACATGGGTCTTGGTAGGTAACCTTTTTCCTTATTTCATTGAACTTCAACCCATCCCTTTCTATCCTCTCCGCCAAGAACTCAGAGATATGTTGTAACTCGCAATCCAAGCCAAACCCATAATCTGGATAGTCTAGCTTGAGCGTCCGATAGCCCTCGGGGCAACTGAAGATTATCTTCTTCACCCCTGATTCGTTTACTTCCCTTGCATTATGTTCGGCCAGTTTTTTGAACGTCTCTATGTCACCAGTCCAAAGCGCATCATGTCCGCAGCACTTCTCATTTGCAAGCAATCTGGGCTCTATCCCCAAGGAGTTCAAAATCTTCAGGCTTGCCTCGGTGACGTCAAGAGCTCTGAATTCAATATCCTCAAAGATCGGTTCAAAATACGGAGCACATCCAACCCAAAAAAGAACCTCGCTTTCATCAGAAATGCGGTATTTGTCAGATAGCCATTCCAATCGCCTTTGCTTAATGTCAGGGTTCGTCATTAGTCGTGCCAAAGACTGCAGTTGCCCAGAGTGAGCGCAAATCCCGCGCTGCCCGTTGTCCTGGGCTATACTCCTCGCCTGCCTAACAAACACAGGAAAATCAACGTCACTGGGACATCTTTGCTGGCAGGTATAGCAAGTCAAACAAGAGAAGAGTTTCTGATTGAACACCAGCTCATCCTCAAATCCTAAAAGAGCATCTTCAATTATTGCCCGCGGAGAGAAAGACGGATCATATCTGGCGACAGGACATACGCTCGTACATTTGCCACACTCTAAACAGTTATAGGTCTTGGTTTGCTGAATAATGTCTTCTAAATTCAAACTGCTGCCTTTTCCTTCCTTAAAGCTGAGAAAGGCGAGGGGCCGAGTCTCTTAAGCTCATCGACAAATTCCTGAGCCACTCTGGCAAATATCGTACCCTCGGAGGTGGATATCATCTCGCGTCTTAACCTTCCGTCCTCTAAGCCGAGAATGTGAAGCAACCTCTTTAGCTTTGCGAACATAGCATCGCACTTTACCGGCCCATCAATGTAATGGCAGTCTGTGTAGTGACAGCCAGATACTATGACGCCATCAGCGCCCCCTTCAAAGGCTCTAAGGACATAATCAGGATTTATCATCCCACTGCACATCACGCGCACAATGTAGATATTGGGAGGGTATTGAACTCGGCTTGTCCCAGCCAAATCGGCTGCGGCATAAGTACACCAGTTGCAAGCAAAGCAGATAATCTTCGGCTCGAACTCAGGGATGACGAACCTCCAACAAGCCATCAATCAAGCTCTCTATCTCCTGCATATTGAAATGCCTGATTGATATGGCTCCTGTAGGGCAGACAACGGCACATGCCCCACATCCTTTACACAGTGCTTCATTAACACTGGAAACCAATGTTCCATTCTTGCTAATGATTTGGGGGGCATGAAAAGTGCATATCTCCTCACAGCGTCCACATCCGTGGCAAATCTCTTCATCGACGTGGGATACGGCTGCTTCGGTCGTGACTTTGCCTCTGCTTATTAGCGATAGCGCCTTGGAGGCCGCCGCCGAGGCCTGGGCCACAGTGTCAGGAACATCCTTTGGTCCTTCGCAGCAGCCAGCGATGAAAACTCCGTCTGTCGCCGTGTTTACGGGGGCAAGTTTAGGATGGGTTTCCAGGAAGAAACCATCAGCCCTCTGGCCTATGGTGAAGCGATTAGCCACTTCACTTGCGTCAGACCGAGCTTGCAGCGCAGCACAGAGGATAACCATGTCGACCGGGACACGAACCATCCTTCCCAGTAACGTATCCTCAGCCACAGCAACCAACTTCCCCTTTTCCTCTTCAGTTATAGCCTGGTCAGTTATTTTGGCTACTTTGCCTCGAATGAAATTCACTCCCATCTCCGAAACGTGTTTGTAGAATTCCTCGAAGGCCTCTCCAAAGCAACGCATGTCGATATAAAATTCATATACTTCAGCCTTGGTGAATTCCTTTATCAATTCCGCATACTTGAGTCCATACATACAGCAAACCCGGGAGCAATATTCGTGGTAATTCTTATCACGGCTGCCAACACAGTGGACTATAGCCACGCTTTCCGGCTCTCTGCCATCTTTAAGTTGAATGCGTCCCCAGGTTGGCCCTCCAGCACAGGTTATCCTTTCAAACTCAAGCCCAGTTAGGACATTATCATACTTCTTATACCCATACTGGGTTATAACACTGGGATCGAACTGATCGTAGCCAGTGGCCAGAATGGCTGACCCTACCTCCACCTCAACCACCTCCTCCTTCATTGCGTGATCAATCGCCTGTTGCTCACATACCTTCACGCACTCCAGACATTCCGAGCAGACTCCACAATTGAGACAGCGTTTTGCCTCCTCAATGGCTGTCTTTTCGTCAAAACCCTGTTCAACCTCGGCAAAGGAGCCTTTCCTCTTGTCGAGCTCAAGCAGAGGCATGCTGGCCCTTGCCCTCGGCTTGACTCCCTCCTTCGATATACCCTCCACCCTTTTGCGCGGCGTCTCTCTTGCCTCGGTTAAGCTCACCCCTCTTAAATAGCGATCCATAGAAACAGCCGCCTCCTTGCCTGCAGTAACCGCCGCGACAACATCAGCAGGACCGGAAACCACATCCCCACCAGCGAAGACCCCGGCAATGTTTGTATGCAGGGTAACGGGATTGACCTGAAGCGTGCCCCAAGCGGTGTAATCGACTTCTTTCGGCAACATTGTCTTGTCCACACCCTGACCAATAGCGATGATAGCATTGTCCACGCTGATGGTGAATTCCGAGCCCTTGATAGGTATGGGACGGCGACGGCCACCGGCGTCCGGTTCACCTAGTTCCATCCTGGTACATTGTATAGCTGACAGTTGGCCATCCTTCGAGAGGATTTTGACCGGTGCTGCCAAGAAATCGATTTTGATCTTTTCCTGTTCTGCCTCCTCAACCTCGCTTGCGATCGCAGGCATTTCAGCTCGAGAGCGCCGATAAACGATGGTTACTTCCTTAGCCCCCAGGCGTAGCGCTGCCCTGGCAGCATCAACCGCAGCGTTGCCACCACCGATAACCGCTACTCGATTCCCCAACTTTATGTCCACTCCAGAACTCAGCATTCTCAAGAAGTCAAGGGCATTGATCACACCTTTGGTCTCCTCACCAGGAATCCCTATGTTCTGGCTCGCCCAGGCACCACTGCCCAGGAAAACGGCCCTATATCCCCGATTGAAGATTTCGCCAAGGTCTTTCACCGGCGTATTCGTCTCGATCTCAACCCCCTGTTCTCGTATGTAATCTATGTCGTTATCCAATACGCTCTTGGGCAACCTGTATTCAGGGATACCATACCTCAATAAGCCACCGGCTTGAGGGAGAGACTCGAACACGGTAACCCCATAGCCCTCCCTAACCAGATCGTAGGCACAGGCAAGGCCAGCAGGCCCGGAGCCAACAATAGCCACCTTGTCTTCTTTTGTCCTCTCAGCAGGGGCTGCCTTTTCTCTGCCCACTTTCAGCTCATAGTCAGCGACAAAGCGCTTCAAGCTTCGAATGGCAACAGCCTCATCAAGCCGCCCTCGTTCGCAGTCGAGTTCACAGGGATGGGTACAGACCCGCCCAAGAACCCCAGCAAATGGCATGGTTCTCCTAACTACCTCCAAAGCCTCTCTGAACTTACCCTGGGAAATGAGTGCGACATAGCCCTGAGCATTGACCCCTGCGGGGCAGGCAATACGGCAGGGCGAGGTGCCCCTCTTGTCAATAGCAAAAGCAGCCGGAACCGCCTGGGGGAGGGGGAGATAGGCTGCCTTTCTCATGTGTAGGCCCATTTCAAATTCGTCCGGAACCTCAACAGGACACACCTTGGCGCATTCCCCACATGAGTTACACTTATCAACATCGACATACCTGGGGTTCCTTCTGATTTTGACCTTGAAATTGCCGATAAAGCCCGAGACCTCCTCAACTTCGCTGTTAGTCATCAACTCAATGTTAGGATGATGGCCAACATCGGTCATCTTCGGGGTAAGAATGCACTCTGAACAGTCCAAAGTGGGAAAGGTTCTATCAAGCTGGATCATGTGTCCGCCAACCGACGCGTCGCGTTCTACCATATAGACTTTCTTCCCGCCATCAGCGATATCCAAAGCAGCCTGAATACCTGCGATACCTGCCCCCACGACCAAGACGTTAGGATTCACTGGAACCTCCCTGACCTCCAGAGGTTCTTGATAGTAAACTCGCCTTACTGCAGCCCGGACGAGACCCATGGCCTTTTCTGTGGCTCGCTTCTTATCCGTGGCATGGGGCCAGGAACAATGCTCTCTGATATTTGCATGCTCATATAGATAAGGGTTTAGCCCAGCATCTTGACAAGCTTTGCGAAACGTAGGCTCGTGCAACCTGGGTGAGCAAGAAGCAACCACAACTCGATTCAGCCCCAATTCTTTGATGTCATTCTTGATGAGGTCCTGTCCAGGATCAGAACACATATACCTGTAGTCACGAGAAACCGCTACGTGGGGCAGAGTCCCGGCATATCTGGCTACCCCTTCAGCATCCACTGTCCCAGCGATATTCAGTCCGCAATGGCAAACGTAAACACCAATCCTTACCTCTTCCATTTCGCTTCCTTCCTTCACTACATCGCCTCAGCAACAAGCTCAGAGATATCTTTGACCTGGATAACGTCGGCCTTGTCCATTGAGAGTACGCTATCCCTATAGTTAAGGAAGCAGTAGGGGCAGGCTAAAGCTATGGTGTCGGCGCCTTTCTCAATGGCCTGCTCCACCCGTATGTCGGAGAACCTTTCGCCCTTCACGGTCTCCATCCAAATTCTGCCGCCGCCGCCACCACAACAAAGACTCTCCACACGGGAATCAGGGAATTCTATCAATTCCAGCCCTGGAATACTCTGTAGTACCTTTCTCGGCTCATCATATATGTCATTGTGCCGTCCCAGGTAGCAAGGATCGGAGTAAATCACCTTTCTTTCTACCTTTTTGGAGAACTTCAATTTCCCCTGGTCAATAAGTGAAGCTAGATACTGAGTGATATGGAGCACCTCAAATTGGCCTCCCAACTGAGGATACTCATTCTTGAAGGTATGGTAACAATGCGGCGAGGAAACCACCACAGTGGTCACGCCGTGGCTATTAAATGCATTGATATTGCTCACAGCCAGCTTTTGAAATGTATCCTCCTGTCCGGCTTTGCGCATTGCTTCACCACAGCACTTCTCCTCACTGCCCAGAATGCCAAAATCGATCCCAAGCCTGCCGAGGACACTTGCGGTAGCCCGGGATATCACCTTAGCGTCGGGATCGTAAGCCGGAACGCAACACGGGAAATAGAGTATCTCCATGCCCGGGGCAAAGGGCTTTGCTTTGGTATCCTTGGCCCAATCAGCTCTCTTTTCCGGCTCCTCGCCAAAAGGATTGCCTGCAGCAGTGATGTTCTTCGCCGAAATTCGCAGCGCATCGGGAACAACGCCCACTCCCAGACTGACTACAGCCCGACGTATAGCCCTCATAACATCTATTATCTCCACACCGCGAGGGCATCGCTGAACACAAGCTCCACAGGTAGCGCACATCCACACATCCTCATCGGCAAAATCAGTTGCTCCAAGTTGAGCTTCGTGCATAATGCGCCGAACAATAAAGCTTCGGACTAGATTCCAGGGGCAAACAGCAGTACAGGTGCCACATTGATAGCACAAGTTCAACGGCTCACCACCAGCCTCGACTATCACCTCAGTCGCTTCTTTGTAAGGACTCAGCACTTCCATGTCGACTCTAACGTCGCTCGCTCAAAGATCCAGCAATAAAAACGGGGGTAGTTGCTCTGAGACCTCCTAACTACCCCCTTTTGCTCAAAGCGAGATCGGAACACGGCCGAGAAGTATAACATCATATTAGCCGCAAATCAAATGAAACACAAGTTAACATAATGCTATTGGAGAGCCAAGCTTGCAGCGAAGCATTTCACGACTTTTTGGCAAAAGCTCGTTCCCACAGGGGTACCGGTAACAGCCCAGCGTTACGAGCACACGGAAAAGCCCCTGATTATGCCGCCCTTTAGGGGCCATCTACGGCCTAAGCCGGAACGGATCTAGGACAAGCGTGCCCCGCGACAAAAGCAGAAGGCCAGGTGTCCCACGGTTAAGACACCTGGCCTTCTTTGTGCCGCGTAGACTTTGCGAAAGACTCTTGTGCCGGGAGATCCGAGCGGCTTGACTACGCACTAGCTCTTTCTTCTTTCTTACGCAGGGCCTCCCGACGAGCAGCCAGCTTGGCCATTTTTTGCACCAGCGCGTCCTGCATGAGCTGGCCAAATTCACAGGTTTCGCATTGGAACAAGCGGGTGCAAAGCCGATAGGAAACGTCGCCCTTCAGAGCATAACGGCAAACCCTTTGAGGTCCCGGCAGCCCCTTGAGCCTCTCCAGAGCTTCATCAAGCCCGGCAGTTTCACCAGCGGCCATTTTCTCTTCCATCATCTGGTCGAACTCACAAGTGAGGCAGTCATAGTCCCTGGTACAGACTCTGTAGGAGACCACTCCCATCTTTGACCACAAACACTCCTTGGGCTTCACCGCCTCCTCAACGGCAGCCCCAGCCTCGCCTGCCTCCACCACTGGGTTCGCCAGCTCTTCGTCTACCCTTTGGATCCAGACTCGGGTTTCCATGTGGGCCGGAGCGACACGGAGAATAGACTGGAATTCCCTCAAAGCCTCTCTAAACTGACCTGCTTTGAAGTAAGTTTTGCCTTGCTCCATATGAGTGGGGATTTCTTCCTCAGTTATGGCCACGATCTCCTCAGCCGTTTCCTCCTCAACCACCGGAACTACAACTCCCCCAGCCCGAGCCTTGGTCTCCTCGGGTCTTATTTCCACCTGAACGGGGCCGAGAAGATCTTGGATCGATTTCTCCAGAGCATCCGGGGCAAAAGGCTTAACCACGTAGTCCACAGCGCCGATTTTCATCGCCTCCACTGCCGTCTCCACCGACGGGTAGGCGGTGATGATGATTCCCTTAAGCCCTGGGTTCTGTGCCCTAGCTTGCCTTAGCACCTCGATTCCGTCCTTCCCCGGCAGCCTTAGATCCAGCACCACGACACCAAAGTCCTGCTGCGTAAGTTTTTCCAGTGCTCTCTCCCCTTCCTCAGCAGTCTCTACCTCATAGCCCTCGTCCCGCAGCCAGTCGCTGAGCGCCTCCCGCATGATGGCTTCATCCTCAACGATCAACACTGGTTTCATTTTGTCACCTCCTTGTCTTGTCTCTTGATTTGTTGAGGCCTCTTTCTTATTCATTTTTTCGCCTCCTGTCACCCTTTGATGATGCAATTTTCTTGCCAAAATAGAAAGCTACCCTGAAAACCTAGGGTAGCTTTCTTGCACGAGGTCCAAGGACCTGACGTATTCCTACACGTTGTAAAGAAAATTGTCACCGACCGTCTATTTTCTTTACATTCAAGCCATACTCCTTCACCTTATTGTACAGTGTCATTCTAGTTATTCCCAAGATCCTAGCTGCCTCGCTGTAGTTTCCACCAGTTCCGCTGAGGACATCCATGATGTGACTCTTCTCCATTTCTTTGAGGTTTTTCCCCAGCGAGCCCGAACGACCCAGCGACATGTTTTCCTGAGGTAGTTCAGCAACCGTGATAATGCTGTCTTTGGCAAGGATCACTGCCCTTTCAATAGCGTTTTCTAGCTCACGGACATTTCCTGGCCAGTCATAACCCAGCAGCAACTCCGTCGCCTCAGGGGAGAATCCAGTGATTCTCTTCTGGTTCTCCAAGGCAAAATCGTTCAAGAAATGCTGCGCCAGTAGAGGAATATCCTCCTTTCTCTCTCTCAAAGGAGGCAACTCGATGTTAACCACATTGAGCCGATAGTAGAGGTCTTCCCGGAATTCCCCACTTGCTACTGCCTTTTTCAGGTCTTTGTTCGTTGCCGAAACAACCCTTACGTCAACCTTGATCGGCTGATTGCCACCGACACGAGCAAATTCCTTCTCCTCCAAGACCCTTAATAAGTGAACCTGGATATTGGCACTCATCTCGCCCACCTCATCCAAGAACAGTGTTCCCCCGCTAGCAAACTCAAATCTCCCCTTCTTTTGGGCGTAAGCCCCGGTGAAGGAACCTTTCTCATGACCAAATAGCTCACTTTCCAGAAGACTTTCAGGCAACGCAGCGCAACTAACGGCAACGAAAGGCTTGCCCCGACGATGGCTTTGGGAGTGAACGGCACGTGCCACCAGCTCCTTTCCTGTTCCGCTCTCGCCTGTAATCAATACTGTGGCGTTGCTCTTGGCCACGATCTTTATCACCTCGATCACACGCTGCATCTTAGAGCTCTTGGCGATGATATTTTCGAAGCGGTAATGGTCTTCCAGTCTTAGACGCAAGGAAAGATTCTCCTCAACCAGCTTCTGATGTTCAGCCAATTTCTCGATCAATAATTCAGCCCTCTCGGGACAGAAGGGCTTCTCAATGTAGTCGTAGGCCCCCTCCTTCATAGCAGCGATGGCAGTCGAGATGCTGGCGTAGGCCGTGATGATAATTACCTCGATGCTGGGGTTAATCTCCTTCGCCCGTTTCATCAGCTCGATCCCATCCATCCCTGGCATCACCAGATCGGCGATGACAATTCCCGGCCTCTCCTCCTCAATAATCTCTAAGGCCTTGGGGCCATTTTCAGCAGTAGAGACCTCGTAACCAGTGTCAGTGAGCCAGTCATGCAGTGATTCGCGGACAATAGGCTCATCATCGACGACAAGTATTTTAACCGTTTTCATCGCTGTAGACTTCCAAGTAGACGGTAAAGGTGGTTCCCTTCCCAACCTCGCTTTGCACTTTGACTCTTCCTTTGTGTCTCTCGATAATCCCATGAACCACTGCCAATCCTAGGCCCACACCCTTGCCCTTTTCCTTGGTAGTGAAGAATGGGGTAAAAAGCTTGGACAGGTTCTCTTTGGGAATACCATAGCCAGTATCCTGGACATCAACCTTGATCTTGCTATCTACCACCGAGGTGCGGAGGGTCAGCTTGCCTCCCTCAGGCATTGCCTGGATGGCATTCAGGGTGAGGTTGGTGAATACCTGTTGAAGTTGATCAAAATCCCCCATAACCTTGGGCAGGGAGCCAAGCTCTCTTATAACTTCGATGTTATGAAGCTGGGCCTGGTGGCCTACCAGGGATAAGGCTTGTTCCAAGGCCTGGTTAATATCTACCAACCTCAACATTGGCTCTGTTTGCCGAGAAAAATCCAGGAGATTTCGGATTATCCTGGAGCAACGGCTCACCTCTGATTCCATCTTGGAAAGGTAACCCAAAGCTTCATCTTTCTTGACCGTGTCACCAGTCAGCTTCTTCGACAGCAACTGAGTGTAGACTAAGACACCCGCTAGAGGATTATTGATCTCATGGGCGATGGAAGCAGCCATTTGGCCCAGAGAAGTTAGCTTTTCAGCCCTGAGGAGTTCATCCTGAGTGGTCTGTAGCGTCTCGACCAAGTACGGCCAGCACATCTCACTTTCGGCCAAACCTTGGCACACGGCGGTAGCCAACTCACGGCAGGAGCCATAGCCGCAGGCACCACAGTTGACCTGATCCTCCGTTCTCAGCTTATTGATCTGCCCCAAGACGTTGCTGATCTCCTCCTCGCTGGGGGTAGGCAGTGCAGTGTATCGGTTGGTGAATTCACGGCTGAGATCAATAGCAGCATATTTCTCGATGTCACTCTCTGTTCGAGCAGCATCTGCCTCCCTCAAAGCATAATCAACTATTATTCCCCTCCGTCCACAGAGGCTTACATCATTGTCTATCGCCGGTCCACCAATGCAACCTTGACAGAAGAAGATATCCATGAACTTGGTTCTTATCTTGCCCTGGGCAAACTCCCGAAGGCAACTCATGGTACGGTCAATGCCCTCAGCTACAACGACATCGCTCAATGGGACATCACCGGAAAGTCCCGCTATCTTGAGCAAACCTCCGGGCACAGGGAACAGGCGACCAAGATGGGGCGTGGGGCCAGAGAATTGCTCTTCCTCCTCAGACAGGGGGTTGATTCCCTTTGCTGCCAGCATCTCCTTAAGCTCGGGGAAGGTCAGAACGGCATCAATGACGCCGGCAACCTTCTCATCTTCTCTCTCCGCTTTTTTGGCGACACAGGGGCCGATAAAGACTACTTTGGCCTGAGGGGCATACTGCCATTTGATGACCCTGCCCATGGCAACCATGGGCGAGACGATGGGCGCTAGGTTATCGATCAGCTGAGGATAGAATCTTTCAATGAAAGAGACCACAGCGGGGCAAGTAGAGGAAAAGATAGACTTCCCTTTGTTTTGCTCCACTAATCGTCCATATTCACGACCGACCAGGTCGGCGCCAAAGGCAGTCTCCATCACCTCGCTGAATCCAAGTTCTCTCAGCGCAGCTACCATTTGCCTTGGCTGGACTTCTGGGAAAGCGGCGGGAAACGCAGAGGAAAGGACAGCGATCACCGAGGGACACTGCCCCAGTAACTGCCAAACAAGGCCAATGTCACTCCTAGCTTGTTTTGCTCCTACAGCGCATATGCTGATGCAAGCGCCACAGGCAACACAACGCTCCTCCATAACGCCAGCTATCCCCTCTTTCACCCTGATCGCCTTAACCGGGCAATTGCGAACGCAGGCATAGCACCCTTTGCATTTTTCCGTCACCGTAAAGATAATAGACATTCTTATCCCCCTTTGCTTCTTGCAGGACTATCTTTTTCTCTTCCACGCCGGAGGTATTTTGAGCTCGTTCCTCAGGCTTGCTACTGAGCGGCGCGAAATAGAAACGCCAAATTTCCGCTCAAGTCTATCCCTGATAGCTTCATCGGAGGGAAATCCCTTCTCAGTTTCAAGCAGGCGTCTGACCAATTCCTTTCTAAACCTCTTCGGTCGAGGGAAGAAATCCTTGAGGGCTTTCTCCTCTCTCCAAGGCGTCTCAAGGCTTTTGTCCCTGATGGCGCGGCTAATTGAGCTTGGAACAAGCCCGACCTTCTTGGCTAGCTCTCTCTGACTCAATGGCAGCAGAGCCCTGGGGTCGCCTGATTCGAAGTAGAGTCGTTGCCTCTCCACGATATCTTGTAGTATCCGAGTTACTGTGTCCTTGCGGCTGTTGATTAGCTCGAGTCTCCTGAATAACTGTCTGATTTGCCCCACCTCAGCCCTCGTGAAAGCTCCGTTCCTTTCCAATTCTCCAAACCTTTCATGGTCAATCGAGTATCTTCCCCGGGCGGCTGAACGCGAGAAGTATCCGATGACGAATCCCTCTGGCCCCCTTTCCACCGAAGCGACCTTGGAGTAGTGAATCCCATGCACCGGGCTGAGAGCAGAGGGGTTATGAAACTCGCTCAGAATGGACAGTTCATCGACAAGGCCGTTCAACTGGTGAACCTCGGAAAGCTCCAAATTGCATTCCCGAGCAATCTCCTCCGGACTCATTTCTGGTTCAGGATACAAGAAATATCGCTTGAATTTTTCCAGCCCCAACTCTTGTATCTGGCGAACGATGTCTTCCTTGTTCAGCAAAACGGATTCAATATCAGGACTGCTTGTATCGGCTGCAATTTGCTCGTCAAGTCGATAGAAACTAGAGGAAATGTCAGTGCTGGGGTATCTCTGGTAGCGAATCAATTTCTCCTCTTGGTATAGCCTTTTGAACAGGGGATTATTCTCTACCTCCGTTATGAGCTTGCTGAATTCCTCTTCAGGCATTTCCAACAGATTGGCCTGTTGTAGCCAAGCAATCAACTTGAACTCCTGCCGAGTTTGCAGGGCTTGCGTCTGCCCAACGTCTAGAGTGGCCATTGTACAAATAGTTTACATGCTTTTGGAGCGCGCCGTCAAGAAAATGTACTCAGCTAAGGAAAGTCCACCAATCCTACCATGGTTGGATAGTAAAGGGAATCACCCTTGGGGCAGAAATCGCCCAAGCGCTTGCAAGCGAACCCTTCCCCTCAGAACAACAAATGCCGATTAGCCTTCTATCACAGCATGCGCCACCTAACCGTTGCCCAAAATAGCGCCATATCCCCGTCACCTTGCCTTAGAACTCCTCATCACCCCACTCTAAACACGGAGGCACACTCGGCGGAACATGAACTGGCCTCCATAGGAAGAGATCCATCTGCTCAAACGCAACAACAAAAAAGCTTGGAATTTGGAACAAACCCCCTTTACCTTCCCTATGACTCTGGTTTATAATTTTTGAAATGCTACGCTCACGTCATCGGGCGGTAGAGGCATACAGGGGTGGAAGCACCCTGTTTCAATTTTGGCGGCTATGATACGATTCTTCATAACTGCTATTATCGCTTACCTGGTTTACTTGCTTTTTACCACGAGTTCCGGCAACTTGTTCCTCTGGAGTAAAGAAGAGCTGATTATTGGGGCTATTTTCGCTCTGATAGTGGCAGCAATACTCAAGAACAGGTTCACTAGCACAAGTCTCCGTATGCTAAACCCCAAGAGATGGTTTCTATTCCTTGCTTATTTGGGACCATTCTTCTGGGGCATGGCAAAGGCAAATGTTGACGTCGCTTACCGGGTGATAACAGGAAGGATAAGCCCAGGCATAGTCAGGATTTCCCCTGGGTTAAAGAATGACCTCTCTCTAACCATGCTGGCCAACTCCATAACCCTAACTCCGGGAACTTTGAGCGTTGAGGTAGACGAAGAAACCAATGACCTGTACGTCCACTGGATAAGGGTGAAGAGCAAGACATTGGAGAAAATGCCCAGAGATTGCAAAGACATATGTGCTGGATTCCCCGAGTGGGCAAGGAGGGTAGCAGGATAATGTGGCTTCCCGTGGCCGTAGTCCTGGGGGTATGCATAATCATAGCTATTGTAAGGGTGATTTTGGGGCCTAAGGCTCCAAGCCGAATAGTAGGACTGGATACCATCAATACCCTGGTTGTAGCCTCAATGGTTGTCTTGGGAGCGGCATTCGAAGAAGTTATCTTTATTGACGTGGCTATTGTTTACGCCCTGCTTTCTTTCATCACTACACTCTTCATCGCCAAATACATAGAAAAGGGGAAGTTCTAGTGGCTGTAGACATCGTCACCTACGTATTCATAGGCATTGGACTCTTCTTCAATCTACTGGGATCCATCGGCCTTCACCGCTTTCCCGATATCTATACCAGGTTGCACGCGGCAACAAAATGTACTACCTTCGGCTCCATATTCCTGGTGGTGGCTGTGATGATACAGTCCATAAGTGTTTGGGTAACGGAAGGTGCTTCCTCCCCCCAATCGGTTCTAACCATACATGCCTTTATCGCTTTGGTTTGCCTTATGATAACCAACCCTACAAGTGCTCACGCCATTGCCAGAGCAGCACATAGGAGCGGCGTTAAACCCGCTAGGGCAGTTGTGGATGACCTTGAGAAGGAACGACATGATTGAGTCAGGGATTTTGCACATCGTTATACCTATACTCCTCGTAGTAGCTGCCGTGTTCGTAGCCAAATTCAAAGACCTTATCTATGCAGCTTTGGCTTTAGCTGCTCTTAGCCTTCTCTTGGCCCTGGAGTTCTATATGCTTCAGGCTCCTGATGTTGCCATTGCCGAGGCTGGAATAGGGGCAGCGATCACTGTAGCGATAATCGTCCTTGCCATAAGGTCAACAAAGCGTATGGAATAGGTTATGAGAAGAGTTGTCGCAGCAGTATGTTTGGGTGTTGTAGTAGCCTTCTTGGTGGTATCAGCATTCCTTCTTCACCCGTTCGGTGATCCCCCTTCTCAAATGGACGACTACATGATAGAGAATTCGCAGAATGAGACCGGAACAAACAATGTGGTGGCTGCGGTTCTTTTTGACTACAGAGGCTTTGATACCCTGGGAGAGGCCACCGTTTTGTTTACAGCAGTAACCGGAGTGGTGATGTTGTTTAGAGCTGTGAAGAAGGAGGAGGAGGAGAGCAAATAGCCAATGTCTAAAATCGTGCGCACCGTCTCCAATCAATTGATTCTATTGGTCCTCATCTTCGGTCTGTACATTATTATGCATGGACACGTAACGCCTGGTGGCGGGTTTCAAGGAGGTGCCATAGTTGCATCGGGCACAGCCTTGATCATAGTTGCTTTTGGCTCTCACGAGATCCAGAAGAGGCTAAAGGAGCGCCATCTGTCCATCCTGGAAAGTGGCGGGGCGCTGATATTCATTGGCCTGGCATTTGCAGGCATGGCTACCGTATTCTTTTACAATTTCCTTGTTGGCTCTCCCGTTTTCGGTCATATCCCACCCTTCGGCCCTAACCCTGGAGATATATGGACTGGGGGAGTTGTTCCCCTTATGAACATAGCTGTAGGCCTGAAAGTCCTTGCCGGGTTGTCTGCGATTATTCTAGCGATGGCTTTAGCTGCCAGTGGAGAGGAGATGGAAGAATGACAGCAACTGTTCCCTTCAATATTCCCTTTTTGGCGGTAGCCGCGCTCATAGGGATTGCCTTATACACCATCATCTTCAAACGAAATCTAATAAAGCTTGTGATGGGTATCGTCATCTTGGAGGCTGGCGTCAACTTATTCCTGGTAAGTTTGGGATACAGGCAAGCAGGGATCGCACCCATTTACACGAATGCTCCTGAAGGGGTTATGGTTCTGCCTGTCCCCCAAGCTTTGACTCTAACCAGCATTGTCATCGGCGTTTCAGTCTTAGCCTTAATGCTCTCTATGATAGTACACACCTATCGTCATACTGGAGACATTGATGCGGAGAAGTCCAGGAGGATGAAAGGATAGCGAATTGAGCTTTGTGATAACTAACGCTCCTATACTCATAATAGCGATTCCTCTGCTGGCAGCATTTCTAACCCCTCTGATAGGTCGGGCGAGTGTAAAGGCAAGGGACATATTTATAGTAACCGCCCTTGCTATCGTCGAACTGCTGGTCATTCTCTTGGCAAGGGACATCTACGCCAACGGAACAGTTATCTATACGCTTGGAGCCTCTTTGCCGGACCTCACTATTCCCGGCGGTTACATAGTTCCGGTACGGATAATTCTGGAAGTAGACGGCATGTCCATATTCATGGGCATAGTGTCAGCCACCGTCGCCCTAGCAGCGGCTGTATATTCCCTTCGCTTCATGAGTCGAGAGACGGGACAGGATAGGTTCTATACTCTGGTTCTACTTATGCTGGTCGGGATGCTTGGGCTGGAATTCACCGGCGACATGTTCAACCTCTTTGTATTCTTGGAGATACTGTCCATTTCCGGGGCGGCGTTGGTAGCTTTTAGGACGAGATTCGGCGACGCCCTAGAGGGTGGTTTCAAATATATAGTCATATCTGCAATTGGGGCACTAACAGTCCTATTTGCTGTGGGCTTGCTTTATGCCCAATATAAC
>CAZHQV010000027.1:0-18847 GCA_964534285.1 uncultured Dehalococcoidales bacterium | reverse complement strand
TCTTGGCACCTATTGTAGCCACATAGCACCTTGTTTGCCAAGCGCTTTGTGGAGGCACGCAGGTGGTCGCTTTGGCACCCCATTTTGACAAAGCCGGTCTTGGGGCCTAAAATGGCTACGATTTCGGCGGGAGTAACTCAGCGGTAGAGTTCCTGCCTTCCAAGCAGGGTGTCGCGGGTTCGAATCCCGTCTCCCGCTCCATAGAGGCCTCGTAGCTCTGCGGCAGAACGGCTGCCTCATAATCGGCCGACTGTGTGTTCGGAACCTGCCGGGCGCATTATTTGCTGCACAGTCCGTCCACTTCTTGGACGACGGCTTCTGACAACAAGAGGTAATCTAGCCTCGCGGCAACACACGCCTGAAGGCATTATGTTCTTGGCGTAGAACATCCCGTATAGAGGTGTTCTCCCAAGGGGAGGCACCGAGTAATGGAGCAGAATGAGGTGGTCCCCGAAGTCTAGAAAGGTAGTCAAGAGCGGCTCGTGCTCCTGGAGTAAGATAGACTCAGAAGGAGTAGCAGGACACTAGACGGAGGCGAAGGGAACGCAGCCCGTCATTCAAGGCCAAAGTAGCCCTAGAAGCACTGAAGGGCAAGGAGACAATTGCACCCGGAAGAACACCCAGACTTAAGGTGCCGCCCGCATCTTTGGCGATGAGCAGAACCAAAAGAAGAAAGATGCTGAAGGGCTCATTGCTCAGCCTCCTGTAGCAGTGCCAAGGTTAATTCGTCGATTTCGGACGTAGTCAGCGCGAGGGTCAAGGAGACGGAGACGCCTGACCTAGATATCTGCGTTCTGGACAGCAGCTCCCCGATATTGGGATCAGGCACCACACTCGTGCCCAGCTTGCTTGCAATCCAAAGCAAAGATTGGCTGTCCCTGGCCGAATCCTCGTTAGAAAACACGAGGCATAACTCGGCATTCACAATTGCTTCGTCCTTGACAAGGACAAGCGTAGCATACTCGATTTCTCTAAAGCAGAGCAAGCTTAAAGTAGCCGGGCCAATGGGCATTTCTGCCGGAATCTGCTCGGTCAGCGATTCAGGGACACTGGAAGCCAGCATAACAAGGGCATCGCCAAGCTGACAATATAGGTCGTAGACAGTGCCGCTCATAGGTTCTTCCAGGCCTACTGTAACATCAATGAAGTCTCTTACCGCAGCATCTGCGCCGATGACCATCTGACCATCAGCAGGAAAGGCCATACTGAAAGCCACATCCTGTTCATGTGTGTAGCCAACGGCGTATATCGTCAAATTCTGATAATTGCTCCTTAGAAGCTCCCTCCCTATCTTGCTTTCCACTCTGTCTATGAAGGTGCTTTCATCCAGTTCTCCCTGGAGCAGCACACCCCAGTACGCGGGGCCAGCGCCAGACGGGTAGGACTCGACAACTTCAAGCAATGACAGGGCATCGGCAAATATTGTTGCATCGCTAAAATCTTTCAGATTCACGCCGGTTTCGCGCTGTACCTGATCCAACGCATCATCCAAGGTTTCGGGCAAAGTCTCTTCTTGAGCAGCCACGTCATGGTAAAGCTCGGCAAAGTCTTCGTCATTTATGATTTCCGCCAGTTCTACCTTGGCCAAGAAGTTGGCTCTCTGAGGTACAGCAGGTGGCGTTGCTGTTGACGCCGGTGGCCCTGTTGGCGTGGCACTACAGCCAGCGAGCGTAAGCAGGCCCACAAGCAGGGTTGCAACCAGCACCATCAAGAGATGCCTAGAGCTCTTGCGCTTTGCACACTGCTTCGCGATCTTCCTCCCGTCATAACCAGTGAAAATCATGACTTGGGCCCGGTTCCCTCCATACCAGGATAATAGCACAATCGAGGCCCTACGCACAGCGGCTGCAAGGCATGACAACTGCCAGGACAAACAAGCCCAGGTTTGGTCAACGGCCTCACTTGGAGGGAATGTGAGAGCGGGCAACATTGGCCAAAGCGGCAGCCGGAGCTAAGATGGGCTACGATGACCGATAGAACAGAGTCTAGGCGTGCCGAGTATGTTCACGTGGGAACATGCTCACTGCCTGTACAGGGCATCACTTCAGCCCCATTATCTTACCTGAAGTGCTCAAAGCCGCCGATGAGAAACCGCCTTGTATATCTGCGGCCGCTCAAACACCATCGCTCTTCTATAGCCCGGTAAACACCTGGGGACAGCAGCTACCCGTCCCAAGGACGCAACTGAGTGTTAGCTCTTGAGGCTCCACAGTGTCTTAGCTAGCTCCTCTATGTATGGCATATCTTCAAGCTTTTCTTTCCAAGTATCAGGAATTGATTCAACACCGAGATAGGCTCCAGAGATAGCTCCGGTCATAGCTCCGATGGTGTCTGTGTCCCCACCCAGGCTGATAGCATCGAGAACGGCTTCAGAGAAGGAATCGTAATGGAGCAGGAAGGAGAATATGGCTGCGGGCACTGAATTGAAAGCCTCGATACCGTTACCTAGCTCAGCGACAATTCTGCCTTTGTCTTGCTCCGCAAGAAGCGCTTCAATCTTACTCAGTCTCTGCTTGTAGATGTCCTCTTTGCTGTAAGTCGCAAGTCTTGCCAAAAAATTGCTCCTAAAAAAGGGTGAGGACGGCTCAAGGTTTGTAGCCAAGGCAATGGCACGAGCCTGCAAGGCAGCGCCTTCTCTGCCTAGATTGTGGGCGTGGGTAATTTGGCTTGACTCATGAGTGATCTCTTCCAACTCGTCCGGGCTATCATGGTAAAACACGCCTATGGGGGCAATCCTCATTGCTGCGCCATTGCCGTAAGACCCACCACGATACAGTCTTCGGGCTGCCTTGTCCCAGGGTTCTCCACTTCTTATCAATTGAAATACGCGTGGTGGCCCCGGGCCGTAACCGCGAAAGGGGTCAAGCTCATAGTTCCTGACAAAGGTCTGTGCCATGTCTTCGCCATCGAAACCTCTACATCTGATCAAGGACTGGGCTACGCCGATCATCATGTGGGTGTCATCTGTATAGGCTAGAATACGCCGCTTTTCGGCTGCCGATTTGATTTCTTCAATCCTAACCCTGTACCACCCTTCGAATGGCGCCCCTACGGCATCCCCCACCGCTGTGCCCAGAAAAGAGCCCACGAACTTCGACACTAGACTCCGCTCACCCATTTTGCTTCCGCTATTCCGTGTGACAGCTCATTATACACGATTGAATCGCATTCCTTGATTTCGCCACTAGGCCCGCTTTGTGCATTATGTCCTCTTGAGGCTAGTAGCCTAAATGCGTTAGAATGCAGTACTTCATGCAAAGCAGAAGACGATGGATACTCTGAGAGGCAAATGCGCCATCGCAGGCGTTGGTGAAACTGAAGTGGGTCGCGTGCCTGGCGTGACTGGCATGTCCCATGCCCTCCAGGCGGCCAAGAAGGCCATCGAGGATGCTGGACTCAGCAATAGGGACATCGATGGAGTGTTGACCCGCACGCCCTTCTGTGATCCTACTTTGTGCTATAGCTTGCTGGTAGCGGAGAACCTGGGCGTAAGCCCTAGTTACACCACTGACCTCGACACTTGTGGCGCGACACCGCTGACTATGGTAATCACTGCGATTATGGCGGTATCCAGCGGCTTGTGTCGCGCAGTGCTATGCACATGGGGTCAGGACAAGAACTGGCTCATCAAGCACGACATACCTACGCATGGCAAGCCCAATTGGGGCAGTGAGGATTTTGAATTCCCTTGGGGCTTCATAGAGGCACCACTGGCCTTCGCTATGGCTGCCCGCCGGCACATGCACCTGTATGGGACTACCTCCCGGCAATTAGGCACTATTGCAGTCGCTATGAGGAAACATGCCTCCATGAACCCCAACGCCCAAATGCACGACCCCATAACCCTGGACGACTACTTTGCCTCTCCTCTTTTTGCCGATCCCTTTAGGCTATTGGACTGCTCTTTGGTCTCCGATGGAGGGGGCGCGGTTGTGGTTACCTCAGCAGAGATGGCCATGGATTTGAGGAAACCTCCCATTTACATACTGGGCTTGGGTCAGCACAACTTTGCTCATAGTTATTTCGGTCCTCTAGAAGTGATCACCCCATTTAAGAAAGCAGGTGACGCAGCGTACCGCATGGCTGGCGTGAGTCCGCGCGATGTCAACGTTGCCCAGATATACGATTGCTTCACTTACTCAGTGTTAGTCCAACTGGAGGATTTGGGATTCTGCGAGAAGGGTGAAGGCGGCCCCTTTGTCGAGGGTGGACGCATCGAGCTCGGAGGAGACCTGCCAGTAAACACTCATGGTGGCTTGCTTTCGCAAGCTCACCTCTGCGGGATGCTACACATCACTGAGGCCGTTCACCAACTCCGTGGGGAAAGCTGCGAAAGGCAGGTCAAGGACGCAGAGCTGGCCTTGGTCACAGGGCTAGGCATAAGACAGGCCCCTTTCGGCACCACAGGAGTGCTTATCCTGAGCAAAGAGGTGACCTAGATGGCCGAGTATCAGAAACCATTGCCAATCCCAAATGAGGACACCAAGCCCTTCTGGGATAGCCTTAAGGAACACAAGCTAAGGATTCAGAAGTGCCGCCAGTGCGGGCAATTTCGCTTCCCTCCTCGTGTAATCTGCCCCCACTGCATGTCATTGGAGAGCCAATGGGTGGAGGTAAAAGGCGTCGGCACAGTCTATTCCTTCACTATTGTGCATCACGCCTACACTCCGGCTTACGAAGGCGAGGTCCCTTACGTGGTAGCCATCGTTGAACTTGAAGCGGGGATCCGCCTGATTAGCAACATCATTGGTTGCAAGCCTGAGCAGGTGCAGATTGGTATGCCTGTAGAGCTTGCTTTTGAAGACGTTACCCCGGAGTTCACTCTGCACAAATTCCGGCCTGTGACTCTGCCGCCCTAGCTCAATTCCAGCCATCTGGGACTTGCAGCAGAATTGATCGAACGACTGTGACGTGATACCCTTGCATAGGAAGTCAATGAGTGAAGTCGTCAAAAGGGAAGTCTACTATTTCAACCAGCCGGGCGAGCAGAATACTGATCTAGTAGTTGAGGCTGTTGTTAGGCGATTGGAAGCCGGCGGCGTTACAAAGGTCATTGTTGCTACCACATCCGGTGAAACTGGCGTCAAGTTTGCCCGCTCCCTGCGAGGTAAGGGTGAACTGGTATGTGTCTCCGAGGCACCTTATAGGCATGAAGCGTGGGGCGAGAAATGGCCTTGCCTCGAGGAAGGATACAAGCAGGAGCTTCAAGAGGCTGGCGCCGTCGTAGTTGACCAAGCTCCCTATGTCTTTCATAGCTCACTCCTGGAGAAAAGCATGTGGGGACCGTTTTCTCCTGAGCAGCTAGTCAAGGAGACGCTCTACAGTTTTGGCCAGGGACTCAAGGTAGCAGTGGAAGTGGCATTAATAGCGGTTTCCTGCGGTTATGTTCCTCCGCACGAGGATGTAATCGGCGTTGGAGGCTCAGGAAAGGGCGCTGACACGGCAATTGTGTTGCGACCCACATATCCCGCTGCTATGTTCACCAAGGAGACAAACAAGAGGCTGGAAATAAGGGAGATACTTGCCATGCCAATATCCAAGGAATGGTGGGCGTGAACTGCTGAGCTCAGAATCCTCATCTACGCGCTTCTATTTCGTGTGGTGTCTGGTGGCAACGGACCGATGAGCAAGGTGCATTACTGACCTGCTAGACGACTACAGGAAGTCAAGATGAGGAGCGATCTTGTTCCAACAGGCACATAACGCACTATATCTAGAGACCACCGTAGGAAAATGCGTCGGGCCAAATGGTTATCCGCAAAGCCCAAGAACTGTGTGCACCACCATGCCTAAGGTCTCGATGCTGGACACCGGCCTCTGGAGCGGTGCACAGCCTGTATACAGCTTAACCAGTCGTATAGGCCTAAAGCCGTACAGCTAGGGGGTTGCCCCCCAAGCCTATGGCACTGCGGTGGCATGAAGCTATGAAAGGTAACTGATTACTGACTATCAGAACGATTACACTCAGTTGACATTAGGCTGGGAAAGTCATATCTTATGAAAGGCCCAAGAAACGAGTCAAATGTCTCGGAAAAGGAGGCTTAACATGGTAGGTATTACTTCTTACGGAGCCTACATCCCTTGGCTTCGGATGGATCGTAAGGTCATTGCTTCAGCTATAGGGTGGTACAGCCCCGTGGGTCTAGCGGGTGAGAAGGCAGTGGCAAACTACGATGAGGACAGTGTTACCATGGCGGTGGCCGCTGGAATGGATTGTCTGAAAGGCTTTGAGCGAGAGAAGATAGATGGCTTATATTTTGCCACTACCACCTCACCATATAGAGAAAGGCAAGATGCAAGTATAGCCGCTTCTGCTCTTGACGTTAGTGCTGATATCAGGACTGCCGACTTTACCGATTCTACCAAGGCAGGAACCACGGCTTTAATCTCTGCCTGTGACGCAATCAAGGCTGGGTCGATGAACAACCTGCTTCTCTGTGCCTCTGATTGCCGCATGGGGAAAATGAGCAGCTTTCAAGAGCAAGTCTACGGGGATGCCTCTGCTGCCTTTCTAATAGGTGATAGTAAGGTGATTGCTAGCCTGGAAGGTTCGCACTCCATTTCCTACGATTTTATAGGACACTGGAGGGCGGAGAGCGATAAGTTTAACCGGACCTGGGAGGACAGATTCATCCGGGATGCGGGATACGCTAGACTCCTTCCTGAGGCTATCTCTGGACTGTTGAAGAAGTATGAGCTAGACATCAGTGACTTTGCCAAAATAATCTACGCCTGTCCTTATGCCAAGGAGCATGCAGCAATAGGGAAGCAAATTGGAGCTGACCCCAGCCGAATTCAGGACCACATGCTGAGCTCGGTGGGCGACAGTGGTGCAGCTTATCCCTTGCTAATGCTTGCGGCAGCGCTTGAGGAAGCCAAGCCGGCGGATAAGATTCTTATCGCCAGTTTCGGAAATGGAAGCGACGCCTTGTGGCTTACGGTGACTGATGAAATAGACAAGGTAAGGGGCAGAAGGGGGGCCAGAGGATATCTTGGCTCCAAGCAAGAGCTAGTCAATTACGAGAAATATGTCTCCTTCCGCAATATAGTCCCGGTGGAGAAAGGCATTCGTGGTGAAGAGATAGCTTTCACTCAGTTATCGACCCTGTGGAGGGAGCGTGAAACAGTTCTGGGCCTTTGTGGAGCTATATGCAAGCGCTGCGGCACTCCACAATACCCCTATAACAGGGTATGTGTGAAACCTGACTGTGGGGCTATTGACGAAATGGAGTATTATCGCTTTTCCGACAAAAGGGGGAACCTCTTCACCTACACTGGTGATAATTTGGCCTTTACTCCAAACCCGCCACAAATATATGGCGTAATAGACTTTGACGGGGGAGGGAGATATTGGTTTGACCTTACCGACTGTGAGCTTGAATCGATCAAGGTAGGTATACCTGTCGAAATGACCTTTCGGAGGAAGTATCTTGACGAGGCGCGGGGTATTAGTGGGTATTTCTGGAAAGCAACTCCAAGAATGGCACAATAGTTGCAAAGGAGGTGAACGATGCCAAAGGGAATAAGAGATCAAGTAGCCATCATTGGGATGGGGTGTACCCAGTTTGGGGAGCTATGGGACAAAGGTGCTGAGGATTTGATGGTTGATGCGTTTAAGGAAGCCATAGAGGATGCGGGGATAGAGAAGAAGGACATTGGTGCAGCTTGGTTTGGCAGTTGCTATGACGAGGTTAACGTAGGAAAGAGCGCTGAGCCCTTGTCGCTTACACTACATTTGCCTTTCATCCCGGCAACCAGGACAGAGAACTTCTGTGCCACAGGTTCTGAGGCTTTGAGAGGTGCTGCCTATGCAGTAGCTTCCGGAGCTTATGATATTTGCCTGGCCCTTGGAGAAGAGAAGCTCAAGGACACCGGTTACGGCGGCCTTCCTGAATTTGGGCAGACGATGGGGACTAAAAACAGGCTTATCTTTCCCAACATGACTGCGCCGGGTGCATATGCCATGCTGGCCACCAGATATTTTAGCCAGTATGGTCTTGATCCAGAGGAGGGAAAAAGGACACTGGCCAAGATTTCATCCAAGAGCCATCATAATGGCGCCTTGAACCCCAAGGCTCATCTTCGCAGGGAAGTGTCCGTAGATACAATAATGAAGGCTCCCATAATTGCCTGGCCTTTGGGACTATTTGACTGCTGCGGTGTAAGCGATGGGGCAGCGGCGGCAATTGTCACCAGAGCTGATATGGCCAAGAATTTCAGGCCTGACCCTGTTCGCATCAAAGCCCTCCAGATTAGCGTGAGTTCCGGAGAGGAGCTTATGTACACCGATTATGATTATGCGCACATAGAGTCAACCTATCGTGCTGGAATAATGGCATATGAAGAGGCAGGCGTAAAGAGTCCAAGGGAGGAAATAAGCATGCTAGAACTCCATGACTGCTTCTCCATCAGCGAGCTTACCGAATACGAAGATATGCAGTTATCGCCACGTGGGAGAGCCAAGGAGGATGTTGATAGCGGCCGTTTCAACCTGGATGGGGAGCAACCCGTCCAGCCTGACGGGGGTTTGAAATGCTTTGGACATCCTATTGGCGCCTCTGGTCTCAGGATGATGTATGAAATGTACAAGCAGCTTCAAGGAAAGGCTGGCGCAAGGCAGATAAAGAACCCCAAGCTCGGCCTTACCCATAACATGGGTGGCATACCCGGCATGATTGTCGCAAGCGTCACCGTGGTGGGCCTTTAAGGAGAATGGAGGAGTAGAATTATGGGTGACATCTTAGAACAGGCTGCCGCAGTCATAAGCTGCAAAGAGTGCCCGTGGTATAAGAACTGTGTGACGCCTTTACAGCTTAGCGCAGACGATATCGGACAGTTTAGATCGATGATGCAAGGGGCGAATCTGCCTGATTCGGTTAGAAGCGAAATGGAGAAGATCATGGAAAGCATGGCCTCTACTACTCAGGACATGATCCTGCAGAGTTGCCCGATATTCACTCAACGCCTCAAACATAACGCCAAGCTTGCTCAGCGAATCAAGGAAATGATGCAAAACTGGGGGAAGGACGAGGCAGAACCAGACGGGAAATAACAGTTGTCAGCGCTAGAAGGGGGGTCAGATATGCCAGAGGAGTTGGGCAGAATAGAGAAGCCAGCGGCGGAACGCTTTGCCAAAGTCAGAAAGCTTTATCTCGTTCCCCTCGTATATTCAAGTAAGGATACCCCAGCGGCATATTTCGAAAGGGCCAGCCGCTATTGGCAACAGGTAAAAGAGCAATTGTCTAGCCTGGAGGTTAAGATTGGCAAAGTCAATCGGGTCTACCACGAGATGATCTCCCTGAGTGGCGAGGAGGGTATGAAGGTTATCGAGAGACTCAACCCGGAGAGCCATCAAATTAGCAGGACCAAATGTGACAATGGAGCCGTGTTTGAAGTAATCGAGAATGATGAACTGTTGTCTGAGAGCATAGACTGGGGGAAATGCCTTCTGATCGGCCTCGCAAGCCTGAAGGTAGCCAGTAAGGTCTCTGAATTTCACGTCGAGGCCTTGAAGAAAAGGTACGAATTCATGGTCAAAAGGATAGACGAGACACTGCAAAGCGACGAAGCCGGGCTTATTTTTGTTGGCGAAGGACATAGCTTGCAGTTTCCCAACGACGTGGAGGTGTTCAGCGTTTTCCCACCGGCGCTTGACGAGATTCATCGCTGGATGCGTGACCAAGCTGCCAAAGAACAAGAAGCCGAACCTGAGAAGGAAGAAGAGACTGAGGGTTCACAATGAAGTTGAGGAAGCCAGCAGTTGCAGGTATGTTCTACGCCGGCACGGCCGAAGAGCTCAGGGAGCAGATTGAATTGTGCTACAGTCATGAGCTTGGCCCAAAAGCTATGCCTCAAGTAAACAGTCAAGGACCGAGACAGATCGTCGCCATTGTTGCCCCTCACGCAGGCTACTACTATTCCGGCCCGGTGGCAGCCCACGCCTATAAGGAGCTTGCCAATGATGGAATATTCGATGCTGCAATAATACTTGGCCCTAACCACAGTGGGTACGGCTCTTTGGTCTCCCTATGGGCGGAGGGAGCCTGGGAAACCCCATTGGGTAGGGTGGAGATAGACGAAAGCCTCAGTTCTAGATTGCTGAAAGAGGCGGCAGGGACAATTGAAGCGGATGAGAGAGCGCACATCCATGAGCACAGCATAGAGGTGCAACTACCTTGGCTTCAGCACATCTATGGGGAACTGAAGATAGTCCCTATAGCTATGTTGGCTCAGGATATAAACACGGCGAGGGCAATCGGCGAAGCCATTTCGACAATTGCTGGCAACATCGTAATCATAGCCAGTAGCGATTTCAGTCATTACGAACCTGGCCCTGTAGCCAGGGGCAAAGATAGGTCAGTGATAGAGGCAATAATCGATCTCGATGAAGAAGAGCTATATGAGAGGCGGGAATCTCTCGATAGCACGATGTGTGGTTATGGGCCTATAGCTTCAGCAATCGTGGCAGCTAAGGGAATGAAAGCAAAGGGGGCAACCTTGCTGAAATACGCCACCAGCGGGGATGCAACGGGGGACTTCTCCAGAGTAGTCGGTTATGGCTCCATTGTCATAAGATGACGTAGAGCTATTGCTCCTATCTAGACGTCATTATCTCGCCCTTAACATCTTGCTCAATTACCAGCATGCCAAAGGATTGCGACGCCTTTCCCGGGTTGAAGAAAAGGACGCCATCAATCACTTTGTTCTTAGATTCATGGGAATGCCCATAGACAATGACGTCTACCTGGCCAAACATTCTCCTTACTCTTTGCTCCATCCCCCAGGGACCTCCTGAACCATGTGTGATGCCGATTCTTTTGCCTCCTACCTCAATTACTTCCTTGATCGGGAGCTCGCTCCTTATCGCCATTGAGTCCATGTTGCCCTGGACAGCCTTTAGCTTCCCCAGCTTCTTGAGCCCATCAAGCACCTCCATAGCGGTGAAATCCCCGGCATGCACTATCAAATCTACATTGGACAAGAAATCGACAACTTTGTGGGGAATATCTTCAATCGAATGCGCATGGGTGTCGGAGAGCACGCCTATCTTCAAAACACACCTCCTCAGCCCTAGGGATCCCCCACCTGCCCTCAGCAGCCGGCAACCATGGCCGCCGTCTAGCGGTCTTCTGAGATAACCTTTTGTACCAATTGGATAGTCTTGTCTATTCCTGAAAGGGAGAAGGATAGCCCCAGCTGTCTCAACTCGCGGTAACTCATCCCGCGGAATAGTCTTTCTCCAGCCACCCTGGTCATTTCATCATAGATCGCTGGCCACTCCGCACCTCTCCGCTGGGCGCAGAAACGAACGAAATCACAAAGCTCAGGGCCCGGGTTATCCATGCGATTCCAATTTACACCCAGAATCGGCATTGAGGCAAACTCTTTTACAGCGGTTAAGGCATCATCGTTACCCTTGTTCTTGCCTTAAACAGTCCCTTGTTCAAGGCCTCAATCTCATCCTTGTCCTTGGGCAGGAATAAAAGCTGGTAAAGAATTTTTGCACTATTTCTGGAGTACTGAATTGCCGGGGCAAGCAAATCTATAAGCCGAGTTCTGTACCCTGAGTTTCCCCATTTCCCACCGAGATCTCAGTGGGTGGGTTTCAGGGCGGTGACCATCCATCTAGCCCCGACGTTACCGTCGGCGTCAAGCGACCAACCCGAGGGCATCGGCCGAGCACCTCAAGCGCCCTTCTATTCGGTCTTGCTCCGGGTGGGGTTTACCCAGCCAACTAGTCACCCAGTTGCTGGTGAGCTCTTACCTCACCATTTCACCCTTGCTCCAAATACAGGAGCGGTATGTTTCTGTGGCACTTTCCGTAGGGTCTCCCCTCCTGGGCGTTACCCAGCACCCTGCCCGGTGGAGCTCGGACTTTCCTCCCCATACTCATGGTATGGAGCGGCCACCCGATTTGCTTGCCCTGAGCTTAGTTTATAGCCAGTGAATTGGGAAGTCAAATCCCTTTGACATTCTGGGACTCTGGCTCTGCGCCAGCCTTTCAGGCCTACTCCAAATACAATATCCTAGCGCAGCTGCCACATTGAACGAGGTCACCAGCCTTGGCTCTTTGCCACAGGCCTGTAGGCAGGGTGATGCGGCACCCTTGGCATCTTCCCTGCTCTACTTTAGCTACAGGTTCTTCCTTTGTTGCCCTGATTTGCTCGTATAGCTTCAGAGCTTCCTGGTCTATTTGTTGGGCCAACTCCTGACGACTTGGGCTAAACTTAGCAAGCCTAGTCTCTGCATCGACTTTCCTTTGTTTAAGCTCTTCTTGCTCTCGCTGCCATTCTTGAGTTAGGGCTTCGAGTTCTTCAGCGCTAGCTTCTACCCTGCTTTGAATGGTTTCTCCCTGCGTCATTAGCTCCAATAGCTCATTCTCTTTGTTGCTAAGCTTGTTTCTAAGGTCCTTGACTTCCTGCTCCAGGTTAACCAGTTCCTTAGGATTCTTAATCGTGCCGCCGTAAAGTCTCTTGCCAAGGTGATTCATCTTCTCTTGAAGGTCCTCCAATTCCCATTCAACAGTCTTCTGAGTTGTGGCCACCTCTGCTAGTCTTTGTTCTTGTGAGGCAAATTCTGATTGTGCCTCGATTAGACCTTCATTCTTGCCCAATTGCTCATCAGTATCTTTGATAATCTTCTGTTGCCTCTCAAGTTCTTGATCAAGTTGCTGCAGCATATAGAGTTGGCCCGGCAAGCCCATGTCGGGAGTTATTGTAGTGAGCCACTGAAGTTCTGTCAAAGGGGGGTGCCTGTGGCTCGAAAGATCGTGACGTAGTCTAGCAGTTCTATTTCAATCTCAAACGTAGTTGAGAACCACAACTTGCGTGCCTGACGGCAAGGAAGACTCACTAATCGAGAGTTTGCTTCTTGGCTCTGCCTCTCGAATACCCATTTCCTTGAGGAACTTATCCACCGGTTCCAAGCTTCTGGCTACAGCGTTCGTCTTGTAGTGCATGGGAATGACGATATGGGGGTTTAGTTCTTTCACAGTTTCCACTGCCGTACTCACAGGTATGGTTGACACTTCCCCCACAGGCAAGAACAGAATATCGATAACACCCAGTTCATCTACTATTTCTGGCCTCAACGGATGTCCCAAGTCACCTAGATGGCACAAGGCCATGCCATCCATTTCCACACTGTAAACGGTATTCTTGCCTCTTGTCTTTCCCCCTTCGGTGTCATGAAAGGTGGCAATTCCAGTGATGAATACGCCTCCTATTTCACATTCCCCGGGTACCTTTATCTGTTTAGGGTTATTGGCCACGCCCTCCACGTAGCTATGGCCGGGGTGCAGGTGGCTCAGAGTCACTATGTCCGCTTCAGGTTCGCCCAAAGAGTAGCCCAGATCGGGATGGCAGGGATCGGTGATCACAGTCTTTTCTTTGCCCTTGATAATGAAGCAAGAGTGCCCTAGCCACCTAATTTCCATGATTTAATAAATATATCCCTTTTTCCCGGCCTTGTCCATTTCTACTCCATCTTTGGCGTCTGGCAATGAGGTTGACAGAACCTACCCATGCTTCGCCTTTTCTTGACCATCATAGCTATCGACAGGCGCTACAAGGAGTGTCATCTCCTCTATGCCCACAATGACAACCTCTTGGCCCTTGTGTATGACCAAACCTGGTGATGATGCTTGCCAGAGTTCGCTGCCAACTTTGACGTAACCTCTAGGTGCAAGCGCCGTCATTACTGTACATTTGCGACCAACCATGGCTTCTGACGACATCATCGGCCTTTTCTGCAGCGCCTTCCTGCCGAGTCTAAAGGCCACATACCCATATGCCCCCAGAGCAACCATCATGAAGACAAGAGCCCAAAGGGGGATGTCAATCCCTAACCTTGGTAGCAGCCCGAGCACAACTGCCACCAATATCGCCTGCTCAAGGATGCTGCTTACCACAGCAATTGCTGTGTATGTTCTCACCTTCATTGGCCTCGGTAACCAGGCTGAGAGTCAGATGCCGCACCTAGACCATGGCACAGGTCAACAAAGGCATGCTGCTGTACCATAAAGGTTCCCTCAAGCAATTAGCGCGGTCAATTCCCTCCCATCACTCAAAGCGGCCAGCGCCGTACGCTTGTTCCTAGAAGGCTGAAGCAGAAGAATGACGTCACATCGTCGGCGCCTTTTCCCATCGATGTCGCGCCTCCAGCGACCACGCCATAAGGAACGCCACGGAGTAACGCAGCCAGCCGCAGGATGCTGTCCTTGACCACAGAAGTCCCCTCCCTTTCTCATGCCTATTATAGCACCACCCAACAGGACTTAATCAGAGCCATCTACGCAAGCGCAGCGTGGAATCAACCAACGTAGTGGCGGGAGGTCTTTCAGTATCGCGGTTTGCTTGACGAAGTGGTCAAAATTGGTTAACCTTGAGGCGCAGGTAGGATAACCAAATGAAAGCGAAGATATTGAAGGCCCTCAGAGAGAGAGGAGACTATGTCTCGGGTGAGACGCTAAGCAAGGAGCTCAGCACCTCGAGGGTTTCGGTGTGGAAGCACATTCACAGCCTAGAAGAAGACGGCTATGTAGTAGAGGCATCGCCCAGGGGATATCGCCTGATCTCCTCACCCGATCTGCTTATACCTTGCGAGTTTACTGGATTGGAGCAGAGAATTCACTACTTTCGAGAGATCGGCTCAACGATGGATGCGGCGAGAAAACTAGCAGAAGGAGGAGCGGAACAAGGGACAATTGTAGTTGCTGAGTCTCAGTCTCGTGGAAGAGGAAGGCTGAGCAAGGAATGGCTCTCTCCGGAGGGTGGGATCTATTTCACCGTAATCTTGAGGCCCAAGATAAGTCCAGCATATGCTCCCAGGATGAGTCTGATGGCTTCGGTTGCAGTGGCAAGCGCAATCAGACGACTTCTTGGTTTGAAGGCTGAGTTGAAATGGCCCAACGACGTTCTGATTGAAGGCAAGAAAGTATGCGGCATATTGGCTGAAATGAATGCAGAACTGGATGCCGTGAACTTCATAAACCTGGGGATAGGGATAAACGCAAATACCAGCATCTCCCAACAGGAGGAGAAAGCAAGTTCACTCAAGGAGCAACTGGGTAAGGAAGTCTCGAGGAAGGAGTTCTTCAGGTCGGTGCTAGTGGAATTGGAGGAGCGGCAGGGTCTGCTGACTACAACGGATTTGGTTGAAGAGTGGAAGAGCCTCTCTGCGACTCTAGGTAGGGATGTGAGAATACTGGCACTAGGTGAGGAAATAACGGGGAAAGCTGTAGACATCGAGAGCAGCGGAGCCCTCATGATAAGGGCCAAGGACGGCTCGCTAAGAAGCGCCATCGCCGGAGACTGCATCCACCTGGGTTAGAGTAGCTCGAAGGTAAGATGCTACAACTGCTCATAATCATCGCCTATTTTCTCGCCATAATCGGCATAGGAGTATGGAGCAGAAGGAAAGCGGGAACTGCAGAAGGCTTCTTTGTTGCGCACCGCAAGGGGACTCTGCTCCTCGTCACCGGCTCCCTTATAGCCACCGCTCTCGGCGGTTCGTCCACTGTAGGAATGGCTGGCTTGGGATTCACGCAAGGCTTGACAGGTGCATGGTGGCTTCTTGCTGGGTCAGTCGGTCTCGCAATCCTGGGGTTGTTCTTCGCCAAGAAAGTGAGACGCGCCGCGCTCTACACCCTTCCAGAGCTTGCCGGAAAGCAATATGACAGCCGGGTAAGTCTGGCAACTTCCATTCTGATTGTCGTTGCCTGGATAGGCGTCGTAGCGGGGCAAATCGTTGCTGCGGGGAAGGTTCTGTCTATCCTGGGAGTCGGCTCTCTCACTTTCTGGATGATTGCTTTCAGTGTAGTCTTCATAACCTATGCTGTCCTGGGAGGGCAATTCTCGGTCATTCGCACCGATGTTTTCCAGTCGGCAATTCTCTTCGCTGGAATCTTCGCGGCTTTGGCTGTGGTTCTTATGGGTGTGGGAGGACTGAGCGGGTTAGAAGCTTCTTTGCCCCCAACTTACTTTGCCTTCCCACTCAGCCCAGAATTCGATTGGAAGATGCTCCTCTCGTTCCTGATTCTCGTTGGAGCCACTTATGTCGTAGGGCCTGACATGTATACGCGGCTTTTCTGCGCCAAAGACGAGAGAACCGCCCAACGGTCAGCTCTACTGTCCGCATTCATCTTTGTCCCTGTAGCGTTTGCCATTGTCTTAATAGGAATGAGTGCTAATATCCTTTATCCAGGAATCTCTCCCGAGCAAGCCTTCCCACAGGTGATAGACGGGATATTCTCTCCCGCCCTAAGCGGGCTAGTCCTTGCTGCTTTGGTTGCCGCCCTTATGTCGTCAGCAGATACCTGTCTCCTCAGTCAAGGCGTTATTCTGATTCAGGATGTGGTGAGGCGCTTCCACCCTTCGCTTAGTGAAGCAAGAACCCTCTTCTTGACAAGGCTGAGTCTAATCATTCTAGGTCTCGCAGCACTGGGTTTGGCCCTGGTCCTAAAAGGAGTGATTTCATCTCTTCTCTTTGCCTATACCATCTTCACATGCGGGCTGGTTGTTCCGGTGATCGCCGGCTTCTACAAGGAAAAGCTAAAGGTAACTTCTAAAGGGGCATTGGCGGCTCTTATAGGTGGTGGAGTGATAGGATTGCTGGGCAAAATCCCAGGCCCTGATATTCCCTTCAAGGAAGACTTGGGTCTCATAGGGTTTGCTGTGAGTGCCATTATCCTTTTTGGAGTAAGCTGGCTTACCACGAAGAAAAGATAATCGGCACCGCTTAGGACTTTGCCATAAGGCGAGGCCATCCAAGCCTCAGTGAATTACCAGCGGATTACTCGGACAAAGCAATCGATAGAGCCACCGATCGCATAGGCCTTGTATTATGTCAACTAGCTTCGCTCCATAGGGATGATCATCGCCCCTATTTCCTCATACCCCAACCGGCAAATCACACGGGGTCAAATTAGTGCTATAATGAAAAAGTGCAGGTCGCCATCATCGGCCTAGGGCTTGTGGGCGGCTCCATTGGACTTGCCTTAAAGGGAAGCAGTCAGCCTGGGTGTGAGATAGTCGGTTATGTTCGCCGCCCTGAGGTTGTCCCTACTGCGTTCGGCTTGGGCCTGGTTGACAAAGTTGAAACCAGCGTTGAAGACGCAGTAAAGGAAGCAGAAATTATTGTTATTGCCACTCCTGTCTTGACTGTGAAAGAAATCCTATCCCAGATAGCTGACCACCTCCCCGACGGCTGCGTAGTGACCGATACAGCAAGCACCAAGCTTGATGTTATGCGGTGGGCAGAAGACTTGCTCCCGCCAAGGGTGGATTTCATTGGTGGGCATCCCATGGCGGGGAAAGAAGCGCATGGAATTGAAGCCGCCGAAGCCTCGCTGTTTCAAGGTTGCATTTATTGTCTGACCCCAGCGAAGAAAGCCTCCACACAAGCGATAGACAAAGTCGTAAAGATGGTAGAGCAACTGGGAGCTACGCCCCTTTTCATTGATGCGGAGGAGCACGACTACCTAGTAGCTGGCATCAGTCATCTTCCCATGTTGCTGTCAGCAGCTTTGGTATCGGCGACTACCAAGGAGCCTTCCTGGGACAAGATGTCCAAGCTAGCTGCATCGGGCTATCGCGATGTCACTCGCCTGGCTTCAGGAAATCCTGAGGTTAACGCTCATATTTGCCTTACTAATACGGCTGCAATACTCCACTGGGTCGACAGATTCAGCATTGAGTTGGAGACATATCGCCGGCTTGTGACCATAGGGGACAAGCGCTTGGAGGAAGCTTTAGCTGAGGCCAGCAAAGCAAGGGAGGAATGGCTAAGCAGGACACGATAAGGAAAGTAGGACCCTGCTCCAGGTTAGAAGGCGAAATCGCTTTGCCCGGCGACAAGTCTATTTCGCACCGAGTCGCTATATTCAACGCTCTGGCTAAGGGCAAAGCTGAGCTAAGCAACTTTGCCCCGGGCAGGGATTGCCTTGCTACGGTTAGCTGCCTGAAAGCCCTAGGGGTGGAAATCCGCAGGAAAAGGAATGGAGACTTGCTCATTTGGGGGACCGGGAGCGACGGCCTAAGGGAAGCTTCCAACGTCCTTGATGCCTGGAACAGCGCCACAACTATGCGCCTCCTCAGCGGTCTCCTTGCCAGTCAGCCTTTTCTCTCTGTTATCACCGGCGATTCGTCGCTTCGCTCCCGTCCCATGGGAAGGCTGATCGACCCCTTGCGCTCCATGGGTGCCGAAATCTACGGAAGGGGGAAGGATTCCTTTGCTCCTCTAGTCATTAAGGGAGGAAAGCTCAGAGGCACAGAATTCTTGTTGCCCCTCCCCAGTGCTCAAATCAAGTCGGCAATCCTGTTAGCCGGGCTTTTTGCTCAAGGCAAGACAGTCTTGCATCAGCCAGTCCCTTCGAGAGACCACAGCGAGAGATTACTCAAGCGGATGGGAGCTCAATTAGAGAGCAATGGCAATTCAGTTTCCTTGTATCCCTTGACTTCCCCTTTGTCTCCTGTTGGTCTCTGTGTCCCCGGTGACATAAGTTCCGCAGCTTACTTCTTGGTCGCCGGGGCAGTCCATCCCGACGCAAGGATAACTATGAGGAACTGTGGCATTAACCCTACGAGAACCGGGATCATTGATGCCCTCCTTGACATGGGAGCTAGACTAAGCATAGGGAACAAACACTGGGAAGCTGATGAGCCGGTGGCCGATATCGTGGTGGAATCGAGCGAGTTAAGGGGAATCGAGGTTGGCGGCAACATTATCCCCCGCCTCATCGACGAGATTCCCATATTGGCTGTAGCCGGTTGTGTGGCTAAGGGCAAGACGGTAATCAGAGGCGCTGCTGAGCTGCGAGTAAAAGAGTCATATAGGATTGCCTCCGTGT
>CAZHQV010000026.1:0-19412 GCA_964534285.1 uncultured Dehalococcoidales bacterium | reverse complement strand
GTTGAAGGTGGCAAGGTCAGGCTTGGCTTTATATATATAAAGGAAGCGGGAGAAAAGGCCATAAGCCAGATAGTGGCTGAAAGGGAAAGGACCCCTTATCTTTCACTTGGAGATTTCTGTTCTAGGGCCAGGCTGGAGAGGAAGCTTGTGGAGAACCTTGTCCTCGCCGGCGCCTTCGATTCCCTTGGCTGCCCCAAAAGAGGGCTGTTGTGGCAGCTCGGCCTCTTAGAGAAGCAGCATCCGGGGGAGCTACCGTTAGAATTTGGTGATGCCAGAGTCTCCTTACCTGACTTGACTGAACTTGAGCAGATGAAGGCAGATTACGAGGTACAGGGACTATCCACCAAATATCACCCGATGCAGGTGCTGAGAAAGGACATAGCCAGAGACGGCTTGCTCAAGAGCTCTGAGATTGCTCAGCTTTTCCCAAATACCCGAGTACGGATAGCTGGCTATGTCATCATAAGGCAAAGACCAGCTACCGCAAAAGGTTTTGCCTTCATTACGCTGGAGGACGAGGAAGGAACAATAAATGTAGTAGTTAGACCAAGCATATACCAAAAATACCGGCAGGTCTTCAAGCTTGAGCCATTGATTGTGGTTGAAGGAACAATCCAGAAAAGAGATGACAACTTGAACATCATCGCTGACGCTCTCCTCCCACTCCGCAGCGAGAGACAAAGGCAGCACGCCATGTATACCCCATCCCCTAGCAGCTCAAGCTAGCAAAACTTGCAGCGATTCGTTTTTCAATGGACAATCGATACATACCAGTAGAAATTGACCAGCTATCTAGTTAGTTGCATGTACACTTCCAGGGGGTGTAGTATGCCGTCAAGAACACTTACGAATCGAGGCTGCCCTTAGGGACTGTGAAGGTCAGATAGTGTACTGCGGCGAAAAACCATAGGAGGCTTAAGATGGCTGGCATTCTAGGAGTACTCTGTACGAGTGAAAGGGATTTGAAAAGGGCTGCGTCCGAGAGGAGAAAAAAATATCGTGAACAGTCTGTTCCTAATGACGAAATACGTAAGTACGAGCAAGATGGCTGGGAAACTGCGCGACGAGGAAGAACTACAAGCAGGCTAAGAAGGCCCAAGAGGTCGGATATGCTGTTTGAGGACCGTGTATGGATGGTCTTCTACGGTTTGGGATTCCCCCGTATGAACAAAGACAGAAATTGCAGACTACAATTCGATGGCCTAACGAAGCAAATAGATGTTCTCGCCATAGATGAAGATAGCATTTTCATTGTCGAATGTAGAAGCTCAGAAACCGAAGCGAGAGTTCCTGCTCGGGAAGCTCTTGAATATTGGGATGGTAAGCGCGGAGACGCACATAGGGCCATTGCCGCCGAATGTGGACGCAAGCACGGAAGGATAAACGTAGTCGTAGTTGTCAGCTCTGAAGACAAGAGAGGCGTAGATGAGACGTATGCGGCTGAGGTTCGGACCAAGAACACCTTCTTGTGGTCAGCCAGAGAGCTTCATTACATAGAAAGACTTATACAGCAAGTGGGCCCGGCCGCTAAGTACCAGATTTACTCGCTGATTTTCGCAGGAAAGAAGCAAAGCACATTGAGAAGAGACTGCCCAGCAATTAGGGGCAAAATTGGAGGTCATGTATTCTACACCTTTCTATTACCAGCCAAAGAATTGCTTAAGTACGCCTATGTACATCACCGGGACTTGGCTGGGATAGTGGAAGCATCCGATGTCTATCAACGCATGCTCAAAAGAGACAAGTTGAGGAAGATTGCCAGGTTCATTGAGTTGGAAGGTGGATACTTTCCTAATAGCATAATTGTCAACTTTACAAAGCCATTGCATTGGAGCAAGAAAGAGAGCTTCGACAATGAGATCACTATTGGCATGCTTAGACTTCCTGAATACTTCGGGTCTGCATGGGTCATCGACGGTCAACACAGACTGTATGGGGTAGCGAGAGCAAATAGAGATATTCTTTTTCCAATACTTGCTTTTCAGAACATTGACCAATTAGATCAGGCCAACCTGTTTGTTGAGATAAACGAGAGACAAACTAAGGTTCCTAAAGACTTACTTTGGGATCTTTACTCTGACATATACCGAGACAGTGCCGATGAAAGGCAAAAGTTGTTATTCCAAATAGCAGAGACGGCCAAGAATATGGAGGGAGATGGCCCCTTAAAGGGCTATATTGAGATACCAAGTATTTCGGCAGAAAGGCCGGTGAAACTAAGCCTGACAACGGTGTGCTCAACGATAGAGAAGTTCTCGCCATGGGACAAGTTTAAGCATCCAGCAGATGAATCTAGAACACCTGAGAATGCAGCCGGCATCTTGAACTCATACTTTGAGATACTAAGAGAACTTTGGCCTGAAGATTGGGCGAAAGGGAGCAAAAGTATTCTGCTCAGCAACAACGGCTTTGGCGTCTTTACGATGGTTCTTCACGATATAGTAAACCACATGGTGTACAAACACTGGGGAAATTTGTTACAGCCAGCCAAAACAGCTCAATTGAAAGAGTTGCTGCGAAATGCATATCTGGGTCCTGTCGTACAATATCTGAAGAGTGATGAAGGCGCGCAAAAAAGCATCAGACGGGCGACAGGTCGAGGGCCACAAAGTGCTAATGCTGGTTTGCTTGAACTAAGCATTCGGGATACCATGCCTGATTTCTCCTCGGCAAGGACGCAAAGGGAGCCAAGTAAGCCAGTGGATCAAGAACCAGCAGCTATTCCAGACATCGAAAGAAAGGCTTCCCGCGCTGAGCCAGTTCTGCGTGAATTTATATTGGAGCGGTTAAAGCTCCACTATGGCGGTGACAAGTGGTGGCGACAAGGGTTACCGGGAGGTGCAAAGAAAAAAGCCGATGACGAGTGGACTAGACTAGTAAAACGATTGCCCCATGTGAGAAATGTGGACAATCAAAACGAAAGGAAATTTGAATTCCTCGGGTTGGGAGACATGATAGAAATAGTAGCCTATGGGCCCAACTGGGAGCAAATATTTGAATATGCGTTTGTAGACAAGGCTAACTACGAACGTAGAATAAGAGACATAATGGTACTGAGAAATCCCGTAAGCCATGCTAGGCGAATGGAAGACCAAGACACCATCGATGGCATTAGTGGTCTGCTATGGGTTTCACATTGTATAGGTAATGAAGAATTGAATCCGTTCATAGAGAAATCCTCATGAATGTACTGCTTGTTGAACCAACGTTTCCAATACCCCCAAAAAGCAAGAATCACAAGAATTTTCTACCCGTAGGGCTACTAAAGATTGCCTCTTACTTACGATCGTGTGGCACTAATGTCAAGCTGATACGAGGCTGTCCCGAAGGTAATATCATGTTGCTAACAGAGATTGTCGCATTCTGTCCAAATGAGATATGGATTACATCTTTGTTTACTTACTGGTCGAAATATGTAAGGGATGCGGTGGGTTATTACAAGGATCTATTTCCAAGTGCAAAGATAGTCGTTGGAGGCATATATGCTTCGCTAATGCCAGAGCATTGCAAGGAATTCACGGGATGTGATGCGGTGCATACAGGAGTGTTGGAGGGGGCAGAGGAGGTTTTGCCCGCATATGACTTGATACAAGATGCGAATCCTGAGCCTGTAGACTATCAAATAATACATGCGTCTAGGGGCTGTGCGAGGAAATGCTCGTTCTGCGGGGTCTGGAAAGTTGAACCACAGTTCAAGGCCAAAAAGAGCATTAAAGACAAAATAACGTCTAGGAAAATAGTGTTCTATGACAACAATTTGTTGTACAACCCGCATATTGAGAATATTCTGCAAGAACTGATAAATCTCAAGCGAGCAGGGAGGTTGGAATGGTGCGACAGCCAAAGTGGCTTCGATGGTAGAATACTTATGCAAAAACCCTACTTGGCGAGAATGGTGAAAGACGCCGGGTTCAGGCAGCCAAGAATAGCATGGGACTGGGGCTATATAGAGTCAGAATCCATACGAACACAGATAGACCTACTCACTGAGGCTGGATATGATTCTAGGGAGATCTACATCTTTATGCTCTACAACTGGGATATACCTTTTGCGGAGATGGAAAAGAAACGGGTCAAGTGCTGGGAATGGAGGACACAGATTGCTGACTGTAGGTATCGGCCTTTGCAGCAAACTTATGATGACTATCGCCCCCATCGCAGTAACCAGACAATTGAGGAGTATTACATACATGAACAAGGTGGTTGGACTGACACTCTTGTCAAGCAGTTCCGTAAAAATGTGAGGAGACAGAACATCTGTGTCAGACAGCAACTGCCGTTTTATTCGAGAATACTTGAAAAGAAGAGAGCTCCCAAAGAACTCATGCGCGAGGTTAAGTCAATATCGGGTGTCAGTCCCAAACTGGCGTACTTAGATAGCTTTGGATTTGATCACTGGGTTCCGAGTGGGGAATAACGGGATGCTATGACGTGTTCATTTGCCAAAACCTTGATTTCCTGTACTTGTGCAAATTTCGGCTTCCGTGCCTGAGCCCTTGCTGTGGGCAGGCTCGCAACATAACAGTTAGAAATCTATAATCCGCAACGCTGAAATGGGCGCTGATGCAAATATCTAAGCATGGAGCTGCTCAAGCTATCTGATTCCTACTAGATGCTTATGACGCTGAACATTCCGTCAGAAAGCGTAATCCAAGTGGCACAATGAGGCCCGACCGCGCAAACTGGGCAAAGCTGCCCAATTCTGTAGAAGGGGATTTATAGGCAACAGTATGCGCTACCACGAAGCTGGTTTGTAGATTGTAGTGCCGCCCGGCAACTGCAGTGGACCGGGGAAAAGGTGTCGAACACAAGTCTCGCCGTGAATTCTGAAGGAACCTGGCAAGAGTAGCTCTAACTCTTGGTTATTCCTGCGATAAGGGAAGGCAAAGAGAAGGGTTCTGCTAGGGAACAGCCTTTTGCAGGGTTTGACAGCCGGGGTAAGATCAGTATCGCCAGTGAGCCGAACGACTGTATCACACTTGTTGTTGAAGATGACTCCAAATAGCCTTGCTGCAATTGCTACATCGGCTTCTTTTTCCTCGTGCTTGACAAATTCTCCGCGTAGTGGGCACTTAACGTTCCTTGGATTGGCACTATCTTGCTATCTTCCTGACCCTTCTAGTACTGCACATAGTGCTCTTCTTCCCCATTATGTGTCCGAAGTGCAGTTACAATGACACTTGTCCGGGAGGGCAAGTTGTTCACAGGCTATCCAGGAAATGAGGTGCCAGCTCTGCCTGACCGCTGTTACTTCCCGATTGGACGTCATGCATCGCTCGCCAGGCTGCTGTCTCTTTCAACGCAGACTGAATCTATTGACGGACTCGGGTTGTAAGCAAAGAGTATCATCCAGAATGCGTTCAGTGTTGTACCTGGTGTGGGATAAGCGAATGGGGTTTTTCCTGGCCATGGCTTTCCATCAACCTGTCATCGCCCATGACCTCGCGGGGATCACCGTCAGCAATAATGCGCCCATCGTCTATCAGCACCACACGGTCGCATACCTCCAAGATGAGTTCCAGATCGTGAGAAGCAACTAGGACCGTCTCATTCGATGCCTGCAAAAGACGAATGAGACGACGCCGAGAACGGATATCCAGGTTGGCGCTTGGTTCGTCGTAGATGAGCAGCCGAGGCCGCATGGCCAACACGCCCGCGATCGTGACCATACGCTTCTCCCCTTCGGAAAGGTGGTGGGCTGGTCTCTCAGCAAGTTCCGCGGCACCCACGACTGAGAGTGCCTCCGTTACCCTCACTTCAACTTCATCCTTGGCTAGCCCCATGTTCCGCGGACCGAAGGCGACGTCATCCCGCACCGACGGGCAAAACAGTTGATCGTCTGGATTCTGAAAGACCAGGCCCACGTCGGGGCGAAAGTCTCCGTTCAACACCGGCCTGCCAAAAAGAACAATCTCTCCGGCAGACGGCCTCAGTACGCCAGAAATCTCCAGAAACAAAGTGGTCTTACCGGACCCATTAGGGCCAATGAGTCCAACCCGCTCTCCTGGCATCACCTTCAGGCTCACATCCCGTAGAACGTTGGGCCTGTCCGGGTAGGAGAACCATAGGCCGGAGACTGTGAGCACAGGGCCGACTAGTTCTTCTGATGACATTGTCATATCTGGTCTTTCACTAGGCATGATCGAGTCATTGTAACAAAGCGCCTGAGCCTAATCCACATAGTATCTGCCCGGCAACGAAGCCGGCCGCGATTAACAGAAAAACGCCGAGAGTGATGATGTCGCTGGAGTGTGCGTGAAACTCGCCTCGCGGATGTGGGGCATGGCCGTAGCCCCGCAGGAGCATTGCCTTGTATACCCATTCAGACCGCTCATAACTACGCACGAGGATGCTACCACCGAGCCAGGCCAGGACGCGAAGGCCGCGAAGACTCAAGCGGCGCTTGTGAAACCCGCGCAGACTCATTGCCGTCTGCATTTTGTGCAGATCCCCACCGATCTCGTGGAGGTAGCGGAAGGCAAGGAGCAACATATCAGCCAGGATGGCGGGTAGGCCCAACGCCCGCATTGCTTTGATGGTAGTCAGGAAGGGTGCAGTGCCGAAGAGTATGACGCCAATCGTGAGGATGCACAAGAACCTGGTAGCTATTTGTAATGCAGCAATAACCCCTTCGTGTCGCACATCCAGCGGGCCAATACTCATGACAATGGTCTGGCCCGCAAGGAAGGGTAGGATGAGCACCAGCGCCAGGAGGAAAAAGGAGGGGTAACGTAATCGGCTCAGTGTAAAGGAGGCAGGTAATCTCGAAACAATGTAGATAGTGACCGTAACGACTACCATCGCCACCAGGATACGCAAGTCCCGCACAAAGGAGAAGGCAAAGATTACGGCCAGGAAGCCAACTAGTTTGCACCTTGGGTCCCAGCGGTGGAATGGGGAGTCGAGGTGGGCATATTCATCCAGGGCTAATTTCATACGCTTTCCAAAAGTTCTGGCCGGACTCGCTGGAGGAAGACGGCTACAAGTGAGGTTATGACACCCTCGATGGCCATTATCGGCAGATGGGCTATGGCCAGTGTATAGATTGCCGCACGCTCAGTAGCAATATCCAGATCAGCGGGAAGGAAATTAATCAGAATGACTACGAACATGGCTACTGAAAGCACGATGGCAACAGCACCAGCCAAAAACCCAAAAATGGCTGTCTTCCTCACGCTCTGTTTATTGCCCAATTCACGGAGGCGGAATATGTAGTAGGCTATTATTGCCGGGAACCCCATTATCATCGCGTTTACCCCCAGGGTGGTCAGGCCACCGTGCTGAAACATCACTGCCTGAAAGAACAGGCCGATGAGAATAGCCGGAAAGGCAAAATAGCCCAGCATGGCACCCAGCAGACCATTCAGCACCAGATGAACGCTAGTAGGGGGCACGGGGATGTGAATCCAGGAGACCACAAAGAAGGCGGCTGTGAGTAGTGAGGCTTTGGGAATCTCCCGACGAGGGTTTTCCTGCCGGTTTATCTTCCGAACTGAATACCACGTGACTGCGGCGGTGGCGGCATACCCGGCAGCGGTGACGGGGACGGGAAGAATACCGTCGGGGATATGCATCAGGCCCTTCTCTTCCTTCGTGAGAAATAGAGTGCTGTGCCGACGCTTCCCCAAACAACGCAGAGCGCCATCAGGACGATTTGGAGAGCAGTGTACCCGCCAGTGCTGCCACTCACTGCTGCATCTTCACCGACGGGAATGTGCACGATGTCACCGTGGCCTGCTTGACGTACTTGGACATCCCAGATGCCCGGCTTGGTAGTATCGGGTACGAAGCTAAAGCGGCCCTCATCGTCACAGACCCCGGTGAGCCAGGGGGTGGATGGGTCATCAGGCGCATAGACCACGAACTGGGCGCCAGCCATCGGGTGGCCATCATCATACATGGCAACAATATCAATTGCCACATTGACCGTGTATTCGACTTTGACACCGTGAGCGTAGGCTTTTGTCGGCAGGGCTAGACTAAGGATGAGAACAAGAATTAGACACGTAATCAGTGGCCACTTCGTATGCATAGTCACGATTCCTCTCGCAGGGATCTGGCGGGCTCCAAGTCGCTCATTCTATGATCTTCTCTTCAGGGCAAGCGACACAGTACCCAGGACTAGAGCAAGTATGGCAGTTCCAAACGCTGCGTATGCCCAGCCACTACCTCCCGCCGGTCCTGGTGGCCCCTGAGGTCCTGGCTCTCCCTGGGGTCCCTGGGGTCCCGCGGGACCTAGTACTGCTGGCCCTAGTGATGAGGCCCAGATTGTCATTATGGTTTGGTTCTTCTCCACGTCGTAATTGAAGTTGTCGCCTTTGCTGTAAAACGCACCGTCCCAAGCAGCGATCCAAGTGCCTGGTTCCTCAACGGTATACACGCCTTTTACTGTCCACATTCCTGGTTTACTGATGTATACTGAGAATGTGCCATCCTCTGTCGTTTGACCCACCTGAGCCGCTTCGGGGTCATGGATACTTTCAGTCTGATGAGCAGCAGCGTATTCTGCTCTAACTGGTTCACCATTATATAGAACCTTGGCTGTGAAGGTGTCCCCAACAGCCAGATCATGGGGGTTTGCTAGTGGAACGATCTCGAGCTCTATGCCAACCGCTTTGTGCCACTGCTCTTCCCCACCACCATGAACAATGACCTTTGCCCACTCGTTAATGAACTCACAAGGGCCACTCCCACCGTGCCATGTTGGGTCGAATGGCCCCGATCCTCTCTGGGCAACAATAAGGTAATCACCTTCCTGATCTAATGTGACCTCGGCTGTCCAATAGGTAGCTTCCTTAGCTGTCCGATAGCCAGACTCTTCCTTAAGTTCTAAGTCTACCGTAGTTCCGTCAGGCCTATACACCCGAGCGTACTGCATGGAGTATGCATAACATCCTTCGGGGGCCTGAGGATGACCAAAATGTACCTGAACTTCTTGTTCTGCCGGTATTTCTGGATTAACGTCTGTTTCTATGTAGAGATTGTGAGCACTTGCTGTGGTGGCCGAAGCTAACAGAAGCACAGGAACCACCCCTAGTACTATCAATGACCTCAGTTTCTTCATCTCTTATGACCTCCTTCACGTCAGCTCTAGCTCAACATTTGGTCACTCTGCAACCCAGTTCCGAGTCAATTTCTCGCATCCGATCCTTCGAATGTTCGTCTGATCACATCCTGACACAGTCGGTTTCCACAGCTACTCACAATGGCAGTAACAGTGGCCTTCACCGACGTGCCCCAGGTGAAGCTCAGTCATATCCAAATCTGCCTTCCCGCCTTCTGCAGTGGTGGCGAAAGGCTCAAATCCCACGGCGCTAAGGTTCAGCTCGTCATCCATCGGTGTCTCGGCATCACCAAATATATGATCGAAGTGGAAGGTCATCTCCAGGTCAGCTGTGTCGCCTTCCTGTAAGATGCCTTTACGCTCATCACCAACATATTCCCCACAAATGTACACGCATTCGTCCTCGACATTGATAGTGAAGTCCACAATCTGGCCGTCTTTCTCGGCTGCCCCGATCATAACCAGGGAGTAGCCAGCAGCGGGACCCGAGGATGCCTTAACCATCTTCCACGAGATCGCATTAAAATGGCCTACCGGAGCATCGAACACTTCACCCACGAGGATAGGTGGAGCGTTCTCCCCACCCTCCGCCAGGTCGACAGTATGCACGCCATCGAGGCTGATCTCAACAGCACAATCCATGTCAGCGCCTGAATGGGGATCGTACGGGGGGTCAGTCTGGCAAGCAGCGACATCTGCCAGAGTAATGTACAGATGGTCGAAGTTGATGCTCCAGCCGTCTTTGGAAACAAAACCCTGTCGGACGAAGTCCTCACCGTTGGCATAGAATTCAAGCGTTCCCACCGCAGCACCACCACCACAGCCCACCGCCACAACACTGACCAACAACAGCAAGAGAGCGGGTATCGCGAACATTCGTTTTCTCATTAAAGTCCTCCAAGAATAAGATTCGTCAGCAATTCGCTGGACAAGCGCACCATTCCTGTCCTAAACCATCTTATGTACACCTCCAAGTCTCTATGTTTCTTCACAAACACGGCAGTTAAGGCAATCAATTCCAATAACGAGCCAGGAATAAGAACGGGCCTTTGCAGGCTGAGTGGTTCTTTTCCGCAAGTCGTTTCATCGGAAGTGTGTGGCACTGCTTTCTGCAATAAAGGGCGATTGCAAGCGATTGCACATGCCACTGCATGTTACCACCGCAGACCAATTGTGTCAAATTGCCACACCCTGGAGAGTCGCGTGGTCCTTGAACAATCGAGCTAATTACTCAATCTGGAGGCTTGGACATTCTATGAGCACTGCAGATATAGAAAACTTGTGCCGCGGGCGTTTGTGGTGAGCTGAGCAACTCCTGTGAGGGCCGAACAAGGTAGTCCGTTCAAAGAAGAAAATGGTAATTCAGGCTTGCCATGAAGCTGGCGCGTTTCCGGTACCTGTCCTTGGGTCTAAATAATAAATGACATTGTAGTAACCCCACACCTGTATTACGTTGTAGCTATGCGTGGCATAGTAATTAAAGGCTGTTCCACGCCTCGTAACCAGCTCTCCCTCGTCATCATCCCAGTAGGGGCCAGAAGTAGCTTCGAGAGGTAACCACTCTCCGTTTTGCCAAAGCTCCACGCAAGCGTGCCCCCCTTCTCCAGGTGGCGCACATGTCATGGAAGAACCCTACGACTGCGAGGCCACCACCTGGAATGCGACATGCGTTTGCTAGCTTCATTTAGCACGGCAACTGTATTCTCTTAAAGCAGCCAGGGCTCGGATAGCTCTTTCAGGAGTAGGATAAATAGCTCTATAGCCTGTCTCCTCCACCTTTGGCTGCAGAGTCTCGCCCCATTCTCCAGTAATCCAGGTGATGACCGGCTTGGGTTTGCCGTTTGCCACTTGCTGAATGGCCTTCAAGGTAGGGATTCCGGAGATACACAATACAGCATCTACATTTTCATCGTCGATAAGACCAGCTAGACTCTCTCGGTACACCCTACCGAAGCCATGCATGATAGCTGCAGTCAACATGTCTATGGGGTTAGCTGGTGGTGACCAGACAGGGAAGAAGTGCTTGATCCTTTCTACAGTTCGTGGCAACAGCCTAGCTGGCTTAAGGCCATGTTGGGATAAGGCATCCAAGGCCATTACTCCTCCGGCACCTGTAGGCGTGATGATTCCTATCTTGTCTCCCTTGAACGGTGGCAGGTTGACAAACGCCCTGGTGAGGTCTCCCATTTCATCCACATTGTCTACAGGGATAATCCCAGCTTGCTTGAAGACGGCTTGATACACTTCAGCCCTTCCTGTAATTGAGCCTGTATGGGAGGTGGCTGCTTGAGCTCCCTCTTCACTACAGCCTATCTTCAGGGCCAGTATTGGCTTCTTCCTGCCTACCTTGGTGGCAACCTCCATGAATGTACCACCATCCGTTACGCTCTCCACTTGCAGGGCCAACACCTTTGTATCAGGGTCATTACCTAAGTATTCCAACACCTCCGGGAAGTCAACATCCACTTTGTTGCCAAGGTCGATACTTTTGCCACTAGTGAAGCCAGCGAAACCCTGGAGAAAGCCCCCAGATTGGCAAACAAGGGCTACAGGACTCCTATCCCTGGGGCTGGCTACGAAAGCCGAGGTGAAACTGCTGAAATTGTTCACTACGCCCAGGGAGTTGGGCCCGATTATCCTCATTCCAGCCCGTCTCGCAATGCCGAGAACACGATTCTGAAGTCGCCTGCCTGTTTCATCGGCTTCAGCAAACCCATTGCTGACGATTATGGCAGCTTTGATACCCCTTTTGCCGCAATCTCTCATTACTCCCGGAACGACTTGCCGCGGGGTAGCCACAACCGCCAAATCTATCCCTGCGGGCAGTGACGCAACCTCAGGATAGACTTCAATTCCAAGAATGTGTGTTGCTTTAGGATTAACGGGGTAGATTTGCCCCTGAAACCCAATCGCCAGCAGGTTCTCCAGTATGTTGAAGGCATCTTTGCCCGTATGCCGTGTGACGCCTATTAGAGCTACCGAGGTTGGCTCTATAAACAGCTTCATCTCATCCATAATGGTCATGCAGCCCTCTCCTCCGAGGCGACGTTGTTTTGAGACTATGTTATGCCTTGGCAGTGCTTTTGTAAACGGGGAACAATGATAGTGGTCTTCTCCAGTTGACACGGTGTATTGGCCTTCTTTATACTATCGAGGCGAAAGTCGCCCGAGTGGCGCAATGGTAGCGCAACCGACTTGTAATCGGTAGGCTGGTGGGTTCGAGTCCCCTCTCGGGCTGAGTTAGACTTTTTGAGTTGCTTTGTGGTAAATTAGAGGGGGAGGGGTGCCGGAGTGGTTAATCGGAGCAGACTGTAAATCTGCCGCCTTAGGGCTTCGTGGGTTCGAATCCTACCCCCTCCACCAGATAATGGGCCCACATAGCTCAGCCGGCAGAGCACGTTCTTGGTAAGAACGGGGTCACCAGTTCGAATCTGGTTGTGGGCTGGTCAGGTTACTAGATCAAAATAAGGGGGTCTCAATGGCAAAGCGAGTGTATGTTCGCACCAAACCTCATATCAATGTAGGCACCATAGGTCACGTTGACCACGGTAAGACGACGTTGACTTCGGCGATGACTCTAGTGTTATCTAAGACTGGGCTGGCTCCGTTTCGCGCCTTTGAGTCTATAGATAATGCTCCCGAGGAAAAAGCCAGGGGACTGACAATCGCTATTGCTCATATCGAGTACGAAACGGAACACCGACATTATTGTCATGTTGATTGCCCTGGGCATGCTGACTACATAAAGAATATGATTACGGGAGCTGCCCAAATGGACGGAGCCATAGTGGTGGTTGCTGCTGACGACGGTCCTATGCCTCAGACCAGGGAGCATATTCTCTTGGCTCGTCAGGTGGCAGTGCCACGCTTGATGGTAGCCTTGAACAAAGTGGATTTGATGGAGGATCCTGAACTGCTAGATTTGGTAGAGATGGAGGTTAGGGACTTGCTCACCCAATATGGCTTCCAGGGGAACGAAGTTCCAGTCGTTAGGGTAAGTGCTCTTAAGGCGCTGGAGTGTGGGTGTGGTAGCAGAGAGTGTCCGTGGTGTGGTCCGATATGGAAGTTGCTGGATACCATGGACGAATATATTCCTATGCCAGCCCGCGAGAAAGACAAGCCGTTCCTAATGCCTGTTGAAGATGTGTTTAGTATCAAAGGACGAGGGACTGTGCCCACAGGAAGGGTAGAACGGGGCACGGTCAAAGTTGGCGACGAGGTGGAGATAGTAGGCATAAAAGAAACGCGAAAGACAGTGGTGACTGGTGTAGAGATGTTTCATAAGTCGTTGGACTATGCTGAGCCTGGAGACGCCGTCGGCTGCTTGTTGCGGGGCGTAGTGCGAGAGGACGTAGAGAGGGGTCAGGTGCTCGCGGCTCCAGGGACAGTCAAGCCCCACACTGATGCTGATGTTGAAGTGTATATACTCAGCAAGGAGGAGGGCGGGAGACATACGCCGTTCTTCACGGGCTATAAGCCACAATTCTACATCAGAACTATGGATATTACCGGGGTCATAACTCTACCTGGTGGTGTGGAAATGGCTATGCCGGGAGATAGTCTAACTCATATGAAGATTAAGACCATCTATCCTGTGGCTATGGAACCAGGGCTGCGCTTTGCCATTAGAGAGGGAGGTAGGACAGTGGGTGCCGGTGTCGTCACTGAGGTCAAAGAGTAGGCATGGCTAGGAAGGCAGAGGCGAGAGTCATTATCCATCTTGCCTGCACTCAATGTCACCAGGAGACATATACCAGTATGAAGAACAAGAAAAACGATCCCCAGCGGCTGGAATTGAAGAAGTTCTGTCCTCGATGTCGTGCCCATATCCTTCATCGCGAGGTCAAGTAGTACCAGATTTTGCCTATGAAGGATCGTCCTCAGAAAGGTAAGAGCAGCCGGGTGAAATCTGGCCAAACCAAGAAGTCCAGATTCAGCTTTGTTGCCGAGACCATAGGTGAATTGAGGAAGGTGACATGGCCGAGCAGGCAGGAGACCATTCGCCTCAGCGCCCTGGTGCTCGTTGTCTGTGTTATCATGGGCTTGATTCTGGGCGGCATAGACTACGGGTTTACTCAATTGGTTGCTAAGGTATTTCTAGGTGGTTAGCGATGAAGTCCAACGGGCACTGGTATCTTTTGTATACTTATTCGGGTCGTGAGGAAAGGGCAAAGCGAAACCTAGACCAGCGTATTAGGTCTATGGATGTTGAGGACAAGGTATTCGAAGTAGTAATACCTACTGTGAAGGAGATCGAGATCAAGGGAGGGCAGCGACGGTCCGTTACTAAGAAGCTGTTTCCGGGCTACATCATGGTTCAGATGAGTCTGGATGAGCAGAGTTGGGACATAGTAAGGAATACTCCAGGAGTTGTAGGATTTGCCAGTGGAGGCTCCAAGCCCTCGCCTCTGACAGGAGAGGAGGCGGATAGGATTCTGGAGCGGATGCAGGAAGCTCCTGCCGAGGTCAATATTGGGTTTAGAAAGGGAGAAAGCGTTCGCATAACCACAGGGCCTTTCGTGGACTTTATCGGCAAAGTGGATGAAGTCAATCTTGATAAAGGCAAGGTAGTAGTCCTGCTGAATCTCTTTGGTAGGCAGACTTCTGTAGAATTAGACGCTTTGGATCTGGAGAGACTATAGATGGCCAAGAAGATTCAGAAGGTAATTAGGCTACAGATTCCAGCGGGCAAGGCTAGTCCGGCACCCCCGGTGGGACCAGCTTTGGGACAACATGGTATCAACATTATGGCTTTTTGTAAGGAGTATAATGAGAGGACTGCTTCACAAGAAGGCTTCGTTGTTCCCGCTGAGATAACTATCTACGTAGATCGCTCCTTCACCTTTGTCACCAAGATGCCTCCGGCATCGGATTTGCTACGGAGGGCTCTAGGTGTAGAGAAGGGTAGTGCCGATGTGGGGCAAAAGAGAATAGGTGAGCTGGAGCGGGATAAGATTCGTGATATCGCCAGGACAAAAATGGCTGATCTCAACACCACCGACATCGACAAGGCCGTGAGTATTCTTGAAGGCACAGCTCGCAGCATGGGTATTGACCTGAAGTAGATCGACAATGACAAAGCATGGCAAGAACTATCAGCAGACCATGGGCTTGGTAGATAAGCTCCAGAGCTATCCACCTGTTGAAGCCATAGATCTGGCCAAGCAAGCCAAGTATGCCCGCTTTGATGAGACGTTTGAGCTTCATCTAAGAACGGGCGCTAATCCTCGCAGTGCTGACCAGCAAGTTCGTGGCGTAGCTATGTTGCCTCATGGACTGGGCAAGAAAGTGCGCATTCTGGTTTTCACTGAGGGCGAAGCCGCAAATATAGCTGCGGAGGCCGGCGCGGATTACGTGGGTTCCGATGACCTCGTTGGAAAAATTGAAGCCGGTTGGCTTGATTTTGACGCTGCCATTGCTACTCCCGACGTGATGAACAAGGTAGTCAAGCTGGGACGTATTCTGGGTAGGCGAGGACTAATGCCTAACCCCAAATCAGGCACCATCGTGCCTGCGCAAGACTTGCCCAGAGTCATCAATGAAGCGCGCAAAGGCAGGGTGGAGTTCAGGTTGGACAGAACAGGGATTATCCATCTGCCCGTAGGCAGGGTCAGTTTTGATACCCAGAAGCTGGTGGAGAATATGGCAGCGATCATTGAGGCCATAATCAAGGCTAAGCCAAGCGGAGTAAAAGGGCAATACATTCAGAGCATATCACTGTGTACCACTATGGGTCCCGGAATCAAGCTCGACATCAAATCTACCTTAGCTTTGGCTGCTTGATTGTCGTTAGTTCAATGTAATTGCGCTACCCAGCTGGAGTCGCCTTAATGGTGCAAACAGTTCATTGCCCGAGGCGGATTTGCTTTATGAACTTGAGATGTTGTGCAACTGCCGCGGGGCTTGGTATTGAGAAGTCATGTTGAAAGAGAAGAAGGCTAGAATCATTGATTGTATAGCAGAAGATCTGTCTCGAAGTACTGTTGTTGTTACCACAGGTTATCAAGGTATGACAGCCAAGGATATGGCGGAGCTGCGGCAGATTCTGTCGGGAGCGGGGATAGGTTTTCGCGTGGTCAAGAATACCTTAGCCCGCTTCGCCGCGGAGAAGGCCGACAGGCGCCAGCTTATGAGCCTGATTGAGGGCCCTGTGGCTTTAGCTTTTGGCTATGATGATATGGTCAAACCAGCCAAAGTCCTTAGCCAATACGTGAAATCTACAGGCGCAGCGTTACAAATTAAGGGAGCTTTGGTTGGTGACCAGGTGGTCTCGGCTAGCGGAGTCCAGGATTTGGCTAGCCTGCCGCCCAGAGATGTCTTGCTTTCCAGGCTAGTAGGTCAGCTGCAGGCTCCCGTGAGGAGTCTGCTGAATGTTCTGAGCTCACCCTTTCAGGGACTGTTGACTTCTTTGCAAGCTATAATTGAGCGATAACTCGAAGGAGGGAGACCATGTCTTCAGAAGCGAAACCAGAGAAAGCTACATCGAGAGTAATGTCGGCTCCGGCGACCAAGAAAGCGGCTGAAACGCTTACCAAGGAAAGTATCTTAGATGCTATCAAGAATATGACTGTGGTAGAGCTAGCAGACCTAGTCAAAGCCCTGGAGGCTGAATTCGGGGTTAGCGCTGCTCCCGTAGTTGCTGCTTCAGCAGCTACTGCGCCGGCAGAATCCTCTGAAGCGCCGGCGGAGGAGGAGCAAATAGAGTTCACTATTATCCTTAAGGAAATTGGCGAGAGGAAGATCGAAGTGATAAAGGCAGTCCGCGAGGTCACTACCTTGGGGCTAAAGCAGGCTAAAGAGCTAGTTGAGGCTGCACCTCAGGCTGTGAAGGAGAAAGTAGGCAAGGAAGAGGCGACTACCACAAAGCAAAAATTGGAAGCTGCTGGAGCAGTTGTTGAGCTCAAGTAAGGATGTCGCTTGCCAGCTGTCAAGCTATCTTGGCCATGGGGATCTTTTTCCTCGTTCTGGGCTTAGGCTTTATTGGGTGGGATAGGAGGGAGAAAAAAGTGTATTATGACTCCCTGCTAGATCGAAAGGACTTGAGGGAGTTCATTGAGCGCCAGCCGCAGCGCTCTTGGATGAGTGCGTGGCGGACAGGTGGTCAGATATCACTAATACTCGGTTTGCTTCTGGCAATCGTGGGCGGCGTTCTGTGGCTGATTCTATACTAAACCTCTTTTGCCTCACTCACTAGGCTAGGATCAACGACTTGACGGAGGAAAGACATATATCATAAAATATTGTTAGGCATGTCTAACTATATATTGGTGAGCAAATGCTAAACGAGCAGACTGCGAGCATGGAGGATTATCTGGAGGCCATAGCTAGCCTTCGCGAGGAGGGGAAGGTAGTAAGGGTCAAGCACATTAGTGAAGTCCTAAACGTGAAGATGCCCAGCGTCACCTCTGCGCTCAAGAAGCTTTCCCGGGAGGGACTTGTGAGGCACCGGCCATATGGCGATATAGAGCTTACCTCACAAGGGGACGAGGCTGCTAGGGATGTGATGAGTCGTCACAAAGCTTTGAGCTGTTTTTTTTCTCAAGCGCTAGATATCGATCCTGGAACCGCCGAGGAGGACGCCTGCAAGATTGAACATGTCATCAGTCCGCTCAGCTTGGAGAGATTAACAAAGTTGCTTGAGTTCATACAGGCATGCCCCCTCAGAGACACTGGTTTCCCTGGGAGATACAAGTACTATCTGGAGCATGGAAAGCTACCTCAGGAATGTTTGGCAAGAGTGGCAGACAGAAAGAAGGTAAGAAAATGAAATTTTTTTGCCGTCGCGAAGTTAGACGGGTCTAATATAATGTTGCAATCCTTGGCAAGATGAACCATCTAGCTGGGCTTACCGATTGTGCGCCTGCATTGAAGAGCTTATGTCTGGTCATTTCTGCCTGGGAGAAAGAACGAGGCTCAGCCGAGGACTCATTAGGCCGAAGGACCCGGCTGTTGATGAATTGGCATTGTGCCAGGCTTCGTGAGTCACTCGAGACACGAGAGTTGAATTATGCTTATGCGTGAAAAGGGACGATTCACCTTGGTCCAGATGGAAATTGGGCAGACTGGCACCGTGGTTGGAATTCAAGGGGGGCATGGTTTGGTTCGGCGCCTGGAGGCTTTAGGTGTCAGGCCAGGTAAGAAGGTGACTAAGATAAGTTCCACTCTGTTTCGAGGGCCGGTTACCCTCAGGGTAGATAACGCGCAGGTAGCTGTCGGTTTTGGGATGGCTAGGAGAATCATGGTCGAGGTTGGATGAATATCCGCCCCGCGACTCCTTCTTAGGAGATGATGCGGATCCTACTTGTGGGTAACCCAAATGTGGGCAAGAGTGCTCTCTTTTCTCGGTTGACCGGTACGCGTATCATCGCTTCGAACTATCCCGGCACGACCGTGGGATTCACCACGGGATATTTGAGGTTGGGAGAAGATCGAGCTCAAGTTATCGATGTCCCCGGTACCTATACTCTCGAACCCACCTCTAAGGCGGAAGAGGTGGCTGTGGAGATGCTGAAAGAGGGGGACTTAGTCATAGATGTCGTTGATGCCACCAATCTGGAGCGAAATCTTAATCTAACCTTGCAGTTGCTGGAGAGGCAAATCCCAACAGTGATTGCTCTCAACATGTGGGATGATACTCATCACCGTGGAATAGCTATTGACGCTGCCAAGCTCGAAGAACTTCTTGGCGTACCGGTAGTCCCTACGGTGGCGGTAACTGGCCAAGGAATAAAGGAGTTAGTGAGGCGTCTTCCGGAAGCGAAGGTGCCGAAGGCTACCTATTCTGGTTCTAGTAGTAATGAACGGTGGGCAAGAGTTGGCAACATCGCTAGCCAAGTGCAATCGCTGACCCATCGCCACCATACCTGGTATGAGCGTTTGGAAGATGCCAGCAATCATCCCATGGGTGGCTTTTTCATTGCCTTGCTGGTTCTCTTTGCCACTTTCTGGTTCATCCGGTTTGTTGGCGAGGGAATCATTGGCTACGTGACCGACCCTCTATTCCAATATCTATGGACTCCAGTCCTAATGAAACTCAGCGTTGCTCTAGGGCCAGGGACTTTCTGGCACACCGTCTTGATAGGCAATCTTATCAATGGCCAAATTGACTATTTTCAGTCCTTCGGTTTGCTTAGCACTGGACTCTACATTCCGCTTGCAGCAGTACTGCCGTATATCGTCTCTTTTTACCTGGCGTTGGGAATACTGGAAGACATTGGTTACCTGCCCCGTCTGGCGGTACTGATGGATACCATATTGCACAGGTTGGGTCTACACGGTTACGCTATCATACCGACTATCCTCGGTTTTGGGTGCAATGTGCCTGCGGTTATGGCAACCCGTATTTTGG
>CAZHQV010000025.1:0-19419 GCA_964534285.1 uncultured Dehalococcoidales bacterium | reverse complement strand
CTCATATCTAATTGAGGGTAGTGAAAAAACGGCCCTTATTGACACGGTGGACCCCGCCATGGAGGACCTTCTGATTGATCATCTGAAGCGACTTGAGGTTGAGAATATAGACTACGTTATTGCCAATCACGCGGAGCAAGACCATTCCGGCGCTATCCCCCGAGTTCTGGGGGAGTATCCCAATGCCAAAGTGGTGACTACCCCCAGATGCAGGGACATGCTTATGGATCTCTTACTTGTCCCGGCGGAAAAGTTCATCACTGTAGGCGACGGCGAGACTATATCCCTGGGAGACAAGACATTGGAGTTCATCCATGCTCCCTGGGTTCACTGGCCTGAGACAATGCTTACGCATCTCCGGGAGGACAAAGTGCTCTTCCCCTGTGACCTTTTCGGCTCTCACCTAGCTACCACAGACTCTTACGTAGCTGATGAAGGGCAAGCCTATGAGGCAGCCAAGAGGTACTATGCCGAAATAATGATGCCCTTCCACACTAACATTGAGAAACATCTGGAGAGAATAAAGGGTTACCAAATTGAAATCATTGCCCCCAGCCACGGTCCCATGTATGACAAACCCTCGTTCATCTTGGAAGCATATCGAAGCTGGGTACTCGACCCACCAAGGAACATCGTGGTCTTGCCTTACATCTCCATGCATGGCAGCACCCAGAAGATGGTGGAATATCTCACCGGGGCTTTGGTTGATAGAGGTGTCATGGTCAAGCAGTTCAACTTGGCTGTAGCAGACATAGGAAAGCTGGCCATGGCCTTGGTGGATGCAGCTACTATGGTCGTGGGGACGCCCACTGTTATCGTTGGCCCACATCCCAACGTCGCTTATGCCGCACTTCTAGTCAATGCCCTAAGACCTAAACTCCAGTTTGTCTCCGTTATAGGCTCCTATGGCTGGGGCAGCAAAGCGGTGGACCAGCTCAAAGGAATGATTCCTAACCTAAAGGTGGAGGTGTTAAACCCCGTAATCAGCAAGGGATTTCCCAAGGAAGCGGATTTCAAGGCCCTGGATAACTTGGCCAGCGCCATCGCAGAGAACCATAAGGAGCGTGGCTTTACTTGATAGGGTTTTGTCGCAAAGAGATTCAAGATATCCAGAGCAGCAGTGATTCATGATTCCAGAGCGTAATAGAACCAGGGTTGAAAATACTGCGTAGGCCAAATGAAGGTGGCCTGAAAGAGTGCAATGAACTCGGGAAGACGATTGCTAAGAAAACCAGAGAGGCTAAGAAGTGAGGAGGAGGCGATGTGACATAGAACAGAGTTTGAATATGTTTTAGGAGAGTAATCTCATCCTGAACCAAGGAGGTAAGAAAATGAAATTTGGAGACATTCTGAAAGGCAAAGAGGCTGAAGGTAAGGAAAAACACGTGCCGATAATCGAGGTTGGCAAGGGAAAGGGCGAGATGGGCGCAGACATCGTCCATGTGGTAGTAGGGAAGGAGACTCCTCATCCCAATACCACAGAACATCATATCGCTTGGATAGAGCTCTACGGAGTGAAGAAAGATGGGCAAGTTATCGACTTGGGTCGTTCTGCCTTTGCACCGTCCTATACCAATCCCAACGTTAGGTTCCACGTGTCGGTAGAGCAATTTGGAGCTTTCTGCGCTGTCGCCTATTGCAATATACATGGTGTATGGGAAAACTGCATAGAAATGTAAGGAGGCATTAACATGGGAAAAAAGGTGGCTATTTTCGCCTTCAATAGCGAGACAATGTACTTCGTCCACGCTTTGCTAAACGCCTTAGATATGAAAGAAAGGGGTTATGACATAAAGGTGATTATAGAGGGAAATGCCACCAAGCAGATAAGAGAACTGGCAGAGCCTGATAAGCCGTTTGGCAAAATATACGCAAAGGCCAAAGAAGACGGACTTATTGATTGTGTTTGCCAGGCTTGTTCAGCTCAGACAGGCTCTTTAGAAAGCGCAAAGGAGCAAGGCCTTCCCCTATGCAAGGAGATGGCAGGGCACCCCAGCATAGCTCGCTACATCGATGCAGAGTACCAAGTTTTGGTCTTCTGAGCACTGGGCGATGTCCCGAAACTAAACTACAAGGAGCGGGGATCCGTTCAGAGACAGAGCAAGGAGGGTCAACATGTAGAGTGAGTAACCAAGTCCACAGGCAAGAGAAAGCCAAGACGGAGGAGGAACAAAATGGAACAAGTAACAGAACAGACAAGTCACATGCCCCGGATAGGTGAGCCAGCACCAGCTTTTCAGGCACCAACCACCCACGGGGTGCTCAAGCTGGAGGACTTCAAAGGAAGCTGGCTGATTCTCTTTTCCCACCCGGCCGACTTCACCCCAGTGTGCACCACCGAGTTCATCGCTTTCGCTGAAATCTTTCCCGAACTGCAAAAGCGAGGCGTGGAGCTTCTCGGTCTGAGTGTTGACAGCACCTCTTCACACATCGCTTGGGTGCGGAATGTGGAGGAGAAAACAGGGGTAAAGATACCATTCCCGATCATCGCGGACCTGAATAAGGAGGTTTCTCTGGCTTACGGAATGATTCACCCCGGTCAGAGCAAGACCGAGACTGTCAGGTGCGTCTTCATAGTAGACCCTAACCAGATTATCAGGACAATACTCTATTACCCGCTGACCACCGGCAGGAACATGGATGAGATACTGAGAATAATAGACGCACTGCAAACAACAGACAAGAATGCAGTAGCTACTCCAGCCAACTGGCGACCAGGTGACATGGTGGTAGTTCCCCCACCGAACACTCAAGAGATGGCTGAGGAGAGACTGAAACAGGGATATGAGTGCGTTGACTGGTATCTCTGCAAGAAGAAGCTGTAGCCAAACAGGAGGAGGATATGGCATGCATTAGCCCTGATGGAAAACCTACAGAGTCAGGTACAAAGATGCTTCGTGCGCTGGAGTCCGGCCTGGCTACCCCGGAAGAAATCGCCAAAGGTGCTGGGCTCCCGCTATTCAGGGTGAGAAGCGGTCTCCGCGAACTTACCCAGGCTGGCTTGGCTAACCTGAAGGACGATAAACACGAGCTATCACCCAAAGGGCTTGAACTCCTGGGTACCCTGTCCACTTAGCTGGACAGCATCTACTAGACGAAGAAGTTGACAGGAAATCATGTCGCCAGCCTTGCAGTGTTCGCGTAAGCCCAGTTCGAGCCAGCGTGTGGCTTTGTCTCGTTAGGACACAGTGGATGAGCGGAATCACGAGAGGCGCCTTCTTTTGGACAGCGGACACCTGGATTGATTTGCCTAGGTGGGTTGTCATCGGACGGGAACACCGTGGCAGTGCTCCGGGTGAATCCCAACGGCGTACCGGGAAACGTCGCTCTGTAACGTGCTGCCAAAGAATGGCGTGGGTTATGAAAGTAGCTGAGACAGGGAAGAGATGATGACCGATAGAACGGGTTCTAGGAGGGCTGCCAAAGCTTCGGTCCATGTTACTGGTATGACCTGCCCCACCTGTGCAGCTAGTGTCGAGAAGGGGCTGTCCGAGATGCCCGGTGTAGAGCAGGCCAACGTAGACTTCGCTTCTGAGAAGGCTTCTGTAGAATACGATCCCGCCGAGGTGGATCTCGCCAAGATCAGAAACACCGTCTCACAGTTGGGCTATGGGGTGGCTACCAGGAAGACCGTATTCCCTGTCGGCGGCATGACCTGCGCCTCCTGCATTGCCCGGGTAGAGGACGCCCTCATAAGCGTGCCTGGAGTGATTTCAGCCAGCGCAAATCTGGTTTCGGAGAAAGCTACTGTAGACTACCTAGAGGACACGGAGTTGGCTCAATTGAGGCGGGCGGTAAGAGACGCCGGCTACGAACTCGGTCCTGAGATCCAGACTCTGGAGGATGTCACCACTGCTGCCAAGAGGGAACCTCAAGCCTTAAAGCACAGACTTATCCTCGCTACTGTCCTCGGCGTATCGATCATGGTCATGGGCTTTGGGCCCTCTTTCGTTGGGAAACCCTATCTACTGTGGGCCTTGGCCACTCCAGTTCAATTTTGGGCCGGCTGGCGATTTTACAGAGGAGCATGGGGTGCACTGCGGCATAAGACCGCCGATATGAATACTCTAATTGCAGTAGGCACCTCAGCGGCATACGTCTACAGCATGGTAGCCGTTCTGTTCCCTAGTCTTTTCACCACTGCTGGGCTGGAGCCCCATTTGTACTTCGAGGTGTCAGCCTTGATCATAGCCCTCGTTCTTTTAGGGCGCTTTCTGGAGGCTAGAGCGAGGAGCCGGACATCAGAGGCAATAAAGAAGCTCATCGGGATGCAGCCGAAGACCGCGCTGGTTATCGCCGGCGGCCAGGAGAGGGAAATTCCTGTGGACGATCTTCAGGTTGGTGACCTTGTACTGGTGCGGCCAGGCGAGCGAGTGCCGGTGGATGCCATAGTACGCCAGGGGTATTCCAGCATTGATGAGTCAATGATCACCGGAGAGAGCATCCCTGTGGAGAAAAAGGTGGGTGATGTTGTCATCGGTGCCACTGTTAACAAGACAGGCAGCCTTCAAGTCGAAGCAAGCAAGGTGGGTAAGGATACAATGCTGGCTCATATTATCAGGATGGTAGAGGAGGCCCAAGGGAGCAAAGCTCCTATTCAACGCCTGGCTGATGTCATCGCCAGCTACTTCGTGCCCGTGGTGATCGGCATCGCCATCATAACCTTCATAATCTGGTATTTCGTGGGGCCACCGCCGGCTCTAACATTCGCCTTACTCAACTTTGTCGCTGTGCTTATCATCGCTTGCCCCTGCGCTCTGGGACTGGCGACTCCAACCGCTATTATGGTCGGTACAGGCAAAGGAGCTGAGCATGGCGTTCTTATTAGGAGTGCTGAAGCTCTGGAGAGGGCTCACAAGATAAACACGGTACTCCTGGACAAGACGGGCACTCTGACCCGTGGTGAGCCCGCACTAACTGATATTGTGGCTGTCCCGTCCTACTCTGAAGAAGAGATCCTCAGGCTAGCCGCCTCCGCTGAGCATAGCTCGGAGCACCCGCTCGGCGAGGCTGTGGTCAAGGCGGCTCTAGAGAAGAAGCTGGATCTATCTCCACCCTCACATTTCAATGCTATCCCAGGACGTGGCGTGGAAGCTTCGGTGGAAGGTGAAGAACTCCTCTTGGGCAACATTGGGCTAATGAAGGAGAGAGGCTTTGCTCTCAACGGAATGGAGGAGAAAGCCAATAGGCTGTTTGGTGAAGGCAAGACGACAATGTTCCTGGCCGTGGATGGTCAGCTGGTGGGAATCATCGCGCTGGCTGACACCCTTAGGCCGAATGCCAAAGAGGTGGTGAAGGAACTGCACGGGATGGGCATTGAGACAGCGATGCTTACCGGAGACAATGGGCGCACCGCCGAGGCTATCGCACGACAGGGAGGTATTCACCGTGTCCTGGCAGAGGTGCTCCCTGAACATAAAGCTCAAGAGGTGAAGAAGCTGCAGGAGGAGAAGAAGGTAGTGGCAATGGTGGGTGACGGAATTAACGATGCCCCAGCGTTGGCCCAGGCAGATATCGGGATCGCTATCGGCACGGGCACCGATGTCGCCATGGAAACTGGCGATATTACGCTGATTAGCGGTGATTTGATGGGAATTGCAGCTGCCATATCCCTGAGCAAGCGCACCATGAGGACTATTAAGCAAAACCTCTTCTGGGCCTTTGCCTATAATACTGTCCTCATCCCCGTGGCAGCGGGCGCATTGTACCTTGTTTTTGGCCAGACTGGTGTACCCTCAGGGCTTCATTTCATCCTGGGCGACTATGGTTTCCTAAATCCGATTCTGGCCGCAGCAGCCATGGCGGCTAGCTCCATCACGGTGGTATCGAACTCACTGCGTCTAAGAGGATTCAAGCCAGCCGGGTTTGTAGGGTAATCGAAGGAGGTACGCCGATGGCCATTGATCCAGTTTGCAGGATGGAGGTGGAGGAGAGCAAGGCAGCAGCTAGCTCCGAGTACAAAGGAAAGAAATACTACTTCTGCGCTGTTGGTTGCAAGAAAGCTTTCGACCAGAACCCGGACAAGTACCTCACCGAGGAAAAGAAATAGGTCGGTTAGGGAGGGAGGTCACATGTGGAGGTGTACCAATTGTCATCACGTGGAACTTGCCGCTGACAGGCCTAACCGTTGCCCGGTGTGCGGCGCTGATGCGGAAAGGCTTGTGCCATACGAGGTTACAGGCATAAAAGGGACAAAGACATTGAAAAACCTCAAGGCTGGCTTCGTTGCTGAGTCCCAAGCTCATCTGAGAAACCTTGCCTTCGCCATGAATGCCGAACAGGAAGGCTATCCCCATGTGGCAAGATTGTTCCGTGCTATTGCTGAAGCAGAGGCAGTCCACGCCTTCAACCATCTCCGCCTTCTAGGTGCGGTATCTAACACCCAGGAGAACCTTGAGAGCGCCTTTGAACGAGAGAATCTGGCAAGCAGCGCATATCCTCAGTTCATCAGGGAGGCAAATGAGGAAGATAACACGTCCATAGCGACGGTGTTCAGCTACTCCCGTGATGTGGAGCGGGGGCATGCCAGCCTCTACAAGAGGGCACTAGCGCACATGATGGCCGAAAGGGAGAGCGACTACTACGTCTGCCAGGTCTGTGGCTACGTCTCCGACGGCGTTCTCCCTGACCAGTGTCCCGTCTGTGGTGCCCGCAAAGAGAAGTTCAGGATGGTGGTCTAGTCAAACAAATGATAGCGGGCAGTGGATAACGTAAACACGGCAGGGAACCACCAGCGGCAGCTGAGTGTTGCTGCACTTACCAGGCCCATCAATGAACGCAACGCGGAGCACCTTCCCATGGGGATGAGTGGCCAGGCCAATGGCGAGTGACTTGACCGCTGCAGCCTGGTAGGCGAACAGCGGTGGCTTCGATGCCACAGTGAGGAGGTGATGCCTATGCGCGATAGAAGACAACGCAAGGCGTATTGGTTAGGAACAAGAGACGATACTTCAAAGAAAGGAGGAGAATAATGGCTAAGGTAGCGCGGGAAATGGTGGAGAAGGCGGGGGTCAACGTTGACCAGCTGGTTGAGCTGCTGGTCAAGAATGCGGCTGCTGAACTGACCACCTACTACTACTACACGATTCTACGGGTGAATCTGATTGGATTGCAGGGGGAGACGATCAAAGAGATTGCGGAAACGGCCCGTATAGAAGATCGCAACCACTTTGAAGCCCTAGTGCCAAGAATTTACGAACTCGGGGGTAGCCTGCCCAAAGACATGAAGGAGTTCCATGACATCTCAGCATGTCCGCCGGCATACTTACCTGTAGACATGAGCGACGTCAACGCCATGTTGAAGGTTCTGGTGGAGGCAGAGAGATGCGCCGTAAGGGGATATACTCATATCTGCAATTTGACCGCTGGCAAGGACCATCGGACCTATGACTTGTCTCAGGCGATCCTTAACGAGGAAATCGAGCATGAATCATGGTTTTCGGAGTTCTTGGGTGAGGGTCCCTCCGGGCACTTTTTGCGTCGCGGTGATACCTCCCCCTTCGTATCCAAGTTCCTGAAGTAAGACTGGAATAGGGTTAAGGAGGCCTGCCGCCGGGGGCAGGCCTTCTTACCACCCCTAGGCCCCAGCCTGCCATTGGAGGTCCACGGAGAGGCCAAGGTTTGGCAGGAAAACCTTTCGCCAGCATAACGGCAGAGATCGTGGAGCGGTACTCGTGAGTTGCAACTGGCCAACTGCCCTCACCGGTGGGAGATTCTACTCAAGCCTCTGACAGTGGGTAACCCTTGGGAGTTAGGTTAGAATCGTGTATAGCTTTGTGGCTGCTTAGTAAGAACGATTCGGAAAAAGGCGCAACAGCATGGAAGTAAATGTAGGATTCGCCTTGCTGATCACGACTCTGGCAGGGCTGTCCACAGGTATAGGCAGTGCTATTGCCTATTTCATAAGGAAGCCGAAGTACTCGCACCTCGCAGTAATGATGGGCTTCTCTGCCGGCGTCATGGTCTATATCTCCTTTGCGGAACTGCTCAAAACGGCTATAGACGAGGTCGGCTTCGGCATGGCCAATATTGGCTTCTTCGCCGGCATAGCCTTCATTGGCGTAGTGGATCTACTTGTTCCTCATGAGTACGAGGAGGAGCGAGTTGAGAATACACACCCCGCCGTTGTTGGCCGAAACAAATCAACGCAGAAAAAGGGTGTGGGACTACTCTCCTCGTCCACTGGGGGCCAGTCCTCAGTCCTTATGCGGGCTGGACTTTTCACTGCTCTGGGCATCGCCATACATAACTTCCCCGAAGGGCTGGTTACCTTTAGCAGTGTGGCTACCGGAGACGTAGCTCTGGGTCTGGCAGTGGCCATTGCCATTGCCATCCATAACATCCCTGAGGGCATCGCCGTGTCAGTTCCCATTTTCTATGCTACCGGCAATCGCCGGCGAGCTTTCTTGATCTCTTTCTCGTCGGGACTGGCTGAGCCTGTGGGCGCGCTTATCGGCTATGCAATTCTCCTCCCCTTTCTAACACCAACCCTACTCTCAACTCTGCTTGCCTTTGTGGCCGGTATCATGGTCTATATAAGCCTCGACGAGCTATTACCCTTGGCACATCGGTATGGTCAGGAGCACCTGGTGATTGGCGGCGTCGGAGCAGGCATGCTGGTTATGGCAGCCAGCTTATACCTGCTGGGTTAGCCTGGTCGCAGGAGGCTGGTATCGGGACGCAAGAATGAGAGTTTTCACTAAGGAAGAGCTAAGTAAATATGATGGGAGTGAGGGCCTCGCTTATGTCGCCTATGGCGGCAAAGTGTATGATGTCTCGCAGAGCTTTTTGTGGAAAAAGGGCATTCATCAAGTCATGCATTACGCCGGATGCGATCTGACCGAGGCCTTGAGACAAGCTCCTCATGGCCCCGACATGCTGCACAGGTTCCCTGTAGTGGGGGAGTTGCTAGACGGAAAATTGAGTTAAGTGGTAATATGACCGCACCAAGAAGCTGACTACAATAGTTGTGGAGGGACTAAATGAAAAACGAAGACGTTGTTGCCTTACTAAATCAGGACCTTGAGGGTGAGCATGCTGCCATCATTCAATATTTGGTCCATGCCTACGCTATGGGGGAGGGTGAGATGGCTTGCGAGATTGAGGCCATTGCCCGAGAGGAAATGCGTCACTTGGACTGGCTGGCAGAGAAGATAGTCAGCCTTGGTGGAACCCCAAGCCTCAATAGGGGAGATATGCGTGTCGGCGGAGAGTCAGTTTCGGATTGGATGATGAATGATGTGCGTCAGGAGGACGACGGAATCGCCTTATACGAGGAGCACATTAAAGCCATCGGCGACCCCCGGATCAACCGGCTGCTGCAGCGAATTCTTTCCGATGAAAAGTCGCACCGAGGTGACTTCCAACACTTTGTGAACAAGGCTCAAAAGGAAGGTGCCCAGGATTTAAGAGGCTCTCAGCAGGATAAGACTACCCAGGTTCTCAACTGGGGCATCGAACACGAATACACCGTAATCCTCCAGTACCTTCTGCACTCCTATATGACGCCCAACGAAGATGTCAAGAAAGAAATGCAGGACCAGGCCATAAACGAGATGCAGCATCTCGGTTGGCTGTCCGAGAAGATGGTTGATACGAAGGGTACCCCACGGATTGAGCACACCGAGGTCAACCAATCTGCAAAGACGGCTGACATGCTTCGCGCCGACATAGAGATCGAGCGTGAGGTAGCGGCGGGATATGACCGTGCCGCCAAGGAGGTCGAACAGCCCGAGCTAAAGGAGCTTCTCAAGAGGATAAGAGACCACGAAATATATCACGCCGAAGTATTCAGTGACCTACTGAGGGAAGAGGAACAGCCAAAGTGAAGAGGCGATGAGTAGCGACACTGCTCAGCCGGCCGGTTCTACTGCTGTCTCTCGGTAATGGGCATCTGGCAGCGTGGCTTGAACACGAATCACGAGTTGTAGCAGGCTGACGACATACAAGGCCTCTGCCACCGGATAGGCTGGAAACTGGTCGTAGGTGAGCTCAAAATGGGCAATCTCTGAACCAAAGGAGGGATATGATGGGCTACTTACCTGAAATATACAAGGAATTCAATAAGCAGTTCCCTGAGGTGGCTAAAGCCTATGATGTTCTCGCCGCTAGTTGTCACGATTGGGGGCCACTGGATGAAAAGACACGACAGCTAGTGAAGTTGGGGATCGCCATAGGATTGAGTTCGGAAGGAGCGGTGAGGTCACACTCGCGGCGGGCATTACAGGAAGGTATCTCGCCCAATGAGCTTCGCCATGCAGCGATTATGGCCCTCACCACCGCGGGATTTCCTGCAATGATCGCGTCTATGAAGTGGGTGGAAGAAGTCATTGAGAAAGCAGAATAGATGGCCGAGACCGTAAGTAGAACTGGAGGCCAGGTCACCAGCTACGCCTAGTTGCTCAACATCACCCAACCAGCCGTTTCATGAGCTTACACAACTGGCCTTCGAGCGTTGGTGGAGGCCCATTGTACCCTGCCCGAACAGGCAAGACTATAGAGGGCAAGAGGCATGGCTCAATCCACCACCCTCTACCAGCACAGCCTCGCAGGCGACCATGGAACCCGAGAAATCCAAGGATGAACTCAGAGGCATAGGCGCCCCCCTTCTTAGGGTAGGCGTGTACTCCGTGCTGGTAAACCTGGGGCTGGTCGGGGCAAAGGCCGTTCTGTCCGTCGTCGCAGGCAGTCTGGCACTGCGGGCCGATGCCATCCATTCCCTTGTCGATGTTTTTGGCTCCATAGCCCTAATCCTGGGCTTGATCATATCGGGGCGTAAGACCAAAAGCTTCCCCTACGGTCTATACAAAGTAGAGAATCTGGTATCGGTTATCATCTCTCTCCTGATGTTCCTGGCAGCCTATGAAATAGTCAGAGAGGCTATAACCGGCGAGACTACAGCAACTCTGTACACTGGCTGGGTCCTTGGAGCAGTCGGCGCCCTGATAATAGTCCCCCTCCTCTTTGGCCGTTACGAGGTAGGCGTAGGCAAGAGGGTCAATTCCCCCAGCATAATCGCCGATGGCACCCAGTTCAAAGCAGATGTCCTTTCCTCCTCCGTGGTGTTTGTTGCGTTTATCGGCCAGCATTTCGGTCTTCCGCTCGATAGAATTGCGGCGGCGGTTATTGCTGTACTCATCGTAAGAGCCGGATGGGGCCTCATGGTGAACAGCATGCGCGTGCTCTTGGACGCTTCCATTGACCGTGCGACATTGGAACGAATCCGTTCAGTGATAAAAGCGGAGCCAGCGCTGAGTACTGTGGAAGATGTGACCGGTCGCAACTCTGGTAGATACCTTTTCGTAGAGGCTACAGTGACATTGCGAGTCTCCGATCTGGAGAAAGCACATCTGGTCAGCGAACGTATCGAGAACAGAATCAGGAAGACAGTCCCCAATGTCGACCGCGTCCTCATCCACTACGAGCCGCGTCGCAAGACACAAATTCTATATGCTGTCGCCCTGGCCAAATCCCAAGAAGAAATCAGCCAACACTTTGGCGAATCACCTTACTTCGCCTTGGTGGACATAGATCTCGAGGTAAGAAGGGTGACAAGGCAGGAGGTGGTGGCCAACCCACATGTGGCCCTCGCCAAGGGCAGAGGCATAAAGGTGGCCGAGTTCCTGCTCAGCTACAAGCCGGACGTCGTGGTGGCTAGAGAAAGCTTGTCCCGGAGGGGTCCCGGATACGCCTTAGCAGATGCTGGGGTGGAAACCATGCAAACAGAGACCAGTTCTCTTCGTGACTTGATAGATCAGCTACTGGCACAACTGAACTAACACAGCCTGGACGCTGCGGCTATTCGGCTAAGACAACTAGAAGTCACGCAAGGAGAGCCACATAGGCGCAGGAAGGTTATTACCTGCTAGCCAGCAACAAAGAGCTTGTGGCATCTGGCGAGACCACATCTCTTGATACAGGCAATGAGCTCCTGGAACGAGACCAGCCTTGTCGCCAGAAAGGTAATTTTCTTCCTCGGCGGCTACTGCCGCTCAGTAACCAAGATATCAACCACCGACGGATCAGCCAACGTGCTGGTATCGCCCAAGTCATCCACATTGCCAGCAGCAATCTTAGTCAGTATCCTCCTCATAATCTTGCCGCTCCTCGTCTTGGGTAAAGCATCAGCAAACTGAATCTTATCTGGCACGGCTATTGGGCCAATCTCCGCACGAACATGACGTGCAAGTTCTTTCGTGAGACCGTCGGCTTTCTCCACGCCGGCATTTAGAGTGACGAAAGCATATATGCCTTGTCCCTTTATCTCGTGAGGCATGCCAACAACCGCAGCTTCTGCCACCTTCTCATGGGACACCAGAGCGCTTTCAACTTCCGCCGTTCCCATTCGGTGTCCTGATACATTGATGACATCGTCTATGCGTCCCATCAGCCAATAGTAACCATCTTCGTCTACCCTAGCTCCATCTCCCGTGGTATATACACCGGGATACTGCACAAAGTAGGTATTCTTGAACCTTTCCGGGTCGCCGTAGACCCGCCTCATCAAACCGGGCCATGGTCTCTTAATCACCAGATGGCCACCCTGATTCGCATCAGCAGGAGAGCCATCCTCCCTAAGCACCGCCGGCTCGACGCCGGGAAAAGGTAGTGTAGCTGAACCCGGCTTAATAGGAATGGCCCCTGGTAAAGGAGTAATCAATATGCCACCCGTCTCCGTCTGCCACCAGGTATCCACAATTGGGCACTTCCCTTTGCCTATTACATTGTAATACCACATCCAGGCTTCAGGATTGATAGGCTCACCAACTGTGCCCAAGATGCGCAAAGAGCTCAGGTCATGCTTGTTGGGCCACTCGTCTCCCTCCCTCATTATTGCCCGAAGGGCAGTGGGCGCGGTGTAGAAAGTATTAACCTGGTATTTTTCTACAATGTCCCAGAATCTATCTGGATGAGGATAGGTGGGAACCCCTTCAAACATAAGGCTGGTTGCCCCAAAGGCCAGAGGGCCGTAGACGATATAGCTATGACCTGTAACCCATCCAATATCCGCCGTACACCAAAACGTGTCTTCTTCCTTCACGTCAAATATCCACTTGAAGGTCTGATAGCAGAAAAGCAGATAGCCTGCCTGGGTATGTAAGACTCCCTTAGGCTTTCCCGTGCTACCACTGGTGTAAAGTATAAAGAGGGGGTCCTCAGCATCCATTTCCTCAGGCTCACAGTATGGTCCAATCTCCTCGTTCGCAATCTCATCGTCCCACCAGTAGTCACGTCCTTCCCTCATAGCCACCTGAATATTCGCCCTCTTGACTACAATGACATCCTTCACATCAGGGCAACTCTCAAGCGCATCGTCCGCATTGTCTTTACTTCTGATAACCCTGCCGGAACGATAGTAACCATCGGCACACACAAGTACCGTGCTGCCACAGTCCAGTATTCTGTCCTTCAACGCATCGGCACTAAAACCCCCAAAAACGACGCTGTGAATAGCACCGATCCTAGCACAGGCTAGCATAGCAATAGGCAACTCAAGAATCATAGGTAGGTAAATCGATACTCGGTCACCCTTCCTAACGCCATGCTTCTTCAATACGTTGGCAAACCTGCACACCTCGTGGTGCAACTGTTGATAGGTGAGAGTCTTACTATCACCAATGTCCCCCTCCCAGGTCAACGCCGCTTTGTTCTTTCTCCACGTTTTGAGCTGTCTGTCCAGACAGTTATAGGAGACATTGAGCTTACCCCCCACGAACCACTCATGTTTGCCCTCCTTGAAATCTTCGACCAGCACCTTATCCCACTTCTTATACCAATCTAGCTGCCCTGCCATCTCCCCCCAGAATCCCTCCATGTCATCAATAGACCTTTGATAGATCTTCTTATACTCCTCCAGGCTCGTGATATACGCCTTTCTACTGAGTTCCTCTGGGGGTTTGAAAACCCTTTTCTCCTCCATCATAGAGGTAATCGCTTTTGCTTCTTCCATAGTCAAACCTCCTTTTGGGTCAAGAAACAGTCACCCGTATCGAATTCACCGAGACCTCTTCTAGCATCATTCTTGAGCTAACCTAGCAACAGGCCAGGCTCCAGGTGAACGGCCCCACCAAGCTTCACTTCCAGCGCCGCGCCGAAAGTGATCAAATGCCATATGCCGGTCTACTCCTGATAGGTAACGCCCAAGCACTGAGTAAACGCATGCCGTAGCCTTGCTGCCACTATGCGTGCTACTGCCCGGCATACCCTACAGCCTATTTCAGGTTTTGAAAAACACAGGTCACACAAGTCTCCTCCCGCGAAGGCCAGTACCTTTGTCTTCTCCATGGCTTTTGCTGTAGCAGTGCAGACGTGTGGCTCTATCATAGCTGACCAACCAACCGTCTCAAAGTTGGAGGCAGCCTGGATTTGGCGCTGAGTCAGGGGTCCTACTTCAAGGACAATTCCCACCAAGCCCTCTTCAATAACGTAAAGCCTCTCCTCCTTACGGTCCTGCTTGCACATGATCGCCCCTGGCTCAAACACCTCAGAAGTGCACATCTTTTCTACGACGCCGAGTTGCTCATCGCTCAACGCACCAAACAAATCGGACCTCCTTAATACCTCTAGTTTGTCCACGATGCTAACCTCCTATTGTCGTGCCGTGCTCGGCACAAAATCTTGTGATTATACACCAAGTTCTGTGTTATCTGCAACACTCTGGTGCCAATAACTTCGATCCCGCAGTCAAAGCGTGACATGCCATACCAACGTCTTGAGGAGGCAACCGACCTAGACAAAAGCGCTGGCTGTAGCCTTTGACATCCCAGAATTGGAGAGCACCAGCCGGTCACCGAATCCATACCATGAGTCGGGTGATCACATGCAAACAGTCGTGGGCCCGACAGGAGTTCCCGAAAAGCTTCACCTCCCAGGCAGGAGACCCAAGAGCAGCAGTGGCAAGCTTGCTTAGCAAGTTGGAAAACCTATGCCCAGCGGTGATATCATTCACTTCACTACGCTGCAGCACGAGGCATCGCTGGGGAAGATAATCAGAATGTGCATCAACTGAAGAAGGCGAGCGTTGCGAAATGCCGACCGTGTGGCCACCATGATGGAAGAGAAGATACTCAATGAATACAACTCCATTGCTTTAGTCGGGGTGTCGCCCAACCCAAGGCAAGCAAGCTGTAGGGTAGCCAGCTATCTTGACAGCCACGGTTACGAAGTAATCCCGGTCAACCCGCACGCTCAAGAAATATTGGGTAAGACCAGCTACCCTAACCTCAGTGCTGTACCTGAGCCTGTGGAGGTAGTCAACATATTCCGGAGTTCAGAAGAAGTAATGCCTATTGTTGATGAGGCTATCAAAATCGGGGCTAAGGCAGTGTGGATGCAGGAAGGGGTCATCAATGAAGAAGCTGCATCCAAAGCTAGAGATGCCGGCCTCGTGGTGGTCATGGACAAGTGTATGCGTAAGGAGCACCTCCGACTGCAAAGACAACAACAGTCAGCAAGGTTTTCCCAATAGCAGGAGACGTCTATGCCTAATCGCTTAGCCGGAGAAACGAGCCCATACCTATTGCAGCACGCCGATAATCCCGTAGACTGGTATCCGTGGGGTGATGAGGCCTTTGGCCGCGCCCTTGCCGAGGACAAGCCGATATTCTTGAGTATTGGTTACTCGGCATGCCATTGGTGCCACGTTATGGCGCATGAGTCATTTGAGAATGAGCATACTGCTCTTCTAATGAATCAGAATTTTGTCAACATAAAGGTAGATAGGGAGGAGCGCCCTGACTTGGATAGTGTTTACATGAGGGCGATACAGGCTTTGACCGGGAGTGGTGGCTGGCCGCTAACAGCATTCTTGACCCCAGAGGGCAAGCCTTTCTTCGGCGGTACCTACTTCCCACCCGAGGATAGGTATGGCATGCCCAGCTTGCCGCGTGTCCTTATGGCAGTGGTTGATGCCTATCGTAATCGCCGTGGCGACATCGAGCAGACAGTTAGACAATTGATGGCAGGATTAACAACGGAGACCAGAAGTAACGCGGCCAAAGAGCCACTAATAGTAGATGTTCTTGCTCAAGCATATTTGAATCTAAAAGGGAGCTTTGATGAAGAAAACGGAGGCTTTGGCACAGCGCCCAAATTCCCGCAGCCAATGGCGCTTGAATTCGTCCTGAGATACTTTAGCCGCAGTCAGGATAAGGCCACTTTGGAAATGGTGGACTTAACCCTGGAAAAGATGGCTGAGGGTGGAATCTATGACCAAATAGGTGGTGGCTTCCACCGTTACGCTACGGATAGCCAGTGGTTGGTACCTCATTTCGAGAAGATGCTATATGATAATGCACTGCTCAGCCAGGTGTATCTCCACGCTTACTTAGCTACGGGCAAGCTGCTGTTCCGCTCTATTGCTGAGGAGACTCTGGACTATGTGCTCAGGGAAATGACCGATCCGCAAGGTGGGTTTTACAGCACCCAGGACGCAGATAGTGAAGGAATTGAAGGTAAATACTACGTGTGGACACCTCAAGAAATTGCCGACGTTGTTGGGGATGAAACTGGGAAGATAGTCAGTAGTTGTTTTGGCGTTACTGCTGAAGGCAATTTCCATGGTCGGAATATTCTCCATATCGTCGCTGCCCCTGCGCCAGAAGTGTCCAGCACTATTGATCAGGCTAAGCCTCCTCTACTAAGGAAGCGAGAGCAAAGAGTCAAGCCTGGCCGAGACGAAAAGGTATTAGCCTCTTGGAACGGGCTCATGTTAGCTAGCTTGGCTGAAGCAGCTTGCATCCTTAGCCGCCGGGACTATCTGGCTGCCGCAGCGGCCAATGGCTCCTTCTTGCTGAACTCAATGATTGCCGATGGACACCTCAAGCATACATACAAAGACGGCAAAGCTAAGATAGATGGTTATCTCCAAGACCATGCCTTGGTTATTGATGGACTCTTGCTTCTACATCAGGCCACTTTCGGCGGAGAGTGGCTTCGACAAGCCATCAATCTGGCTGTCGCGATGATTGAGCGGTTCTGGGATGGCGCTAGGGGCACGTTTTACGATGTGAGCCAAAGTCAGCAGGACTTGTTCCTTCGCCCGAGGGACACATTTGATTTGGCATTGCCATCAGGCTCCTCCGCTGCTACTCTCGCCCTCCTCAAGTTGGCTAGACTAACTGATAACGGACACTTTGAACAAATAGCAGCACAATCACTTCGGCCGATGCAAGAGCCTATGCGCCAGAATCCCCTTGGGTTTAGTAACTGGCTTTCCGCCTTAGACTTCTGCCTGTCCGCTCCCAAAGAAATCGCCATCATAGGCCAAAGGGACGATCCAGCAGCTGCAGAGCTATTGCGCATTTTGTCCAATGCGTGGCTGCCCAACAAGGTTGTCGCCGCTTATGACCCCAAAGACCCTACTGCGGTTTCAGACCTGCAACTGCTTGAGAATAGGCAAATGATTAACAACCAACCTACGGTGTACATATGCCAGCGACATGTGTGCCACGCACCGGTTACTGACCCAGACTCACTAGGTACTCACCTAAGAGCACCCTAGTCGTAGCGCACAGGGCAAAGGCCTCGACTCGCATAAGTTCCTCACTTGACTAGGGCCCAGAGAATATAATTGGTACTAGTCCCCTTCAGGCATTCTCTAGCATGACTCCTGTGAGGTCACCTCAGGTTACGGTAACTTCACCAAACGAAAAGGGTTGCAGCATCGCCACATTGAGGCAATGGCCCAAGAATCCAACCCGTAAGCGATCACCTTCTGATGCTCAGGTTCATCCTGTCTATGTTGCTTACTTCCTTCAATGAGGATACCATGCCTAGAATGGTGTTCCTGGTGACTCTGTTGACGAAGGGGTTAGTCGGAACCACAGCATTGTTCAGATTGATCGTGACCGTATCTCCCAGGATGGAGACATCCAGACTCTCTATCTCTCCGGTATCCTTAAGCGCGGCAATCATCCCGCCCATCACATGGTCAATGAATCCCTGGACAAAGTAGTCGAGTTCAATGGGTGCGTCGTTAACGGAAAGACTCACCTGTCTTGATGCCATTCTGCTACCTCCTTTCTCATTCGGCGTGAGCATCGACCAAGATTCGGTAGTCAACTTCAATATCTACACAAGCAGCCTCTAGTCCCAAATTGGGCACTCAGCCTTTACACGTCTTCTTAGCCATTGAAGATCCTCTTTGAGAAGGAGTTCTTCATCGCGGCAATTATAGCCTGCTACAGGCAAGACTCCAAGTTGCCATCCTCTGGCAAAGCTCCTAAACTCTATTCTTTGCTTACGCGCCTCATGCACTTCTAATCCATCACCAGCTCACGGATATCTCAATCAATCCCATTACGCTCGAACGTTTTCAGTGGCTAGCACTCTCCCGTAGCAGCTGGACTATGGTTAGGCCAGGTTGAACTTACGCCCAATACTGATATGAAAAGGCGACCACAAATGTATTGAGAGAAACTGGCAAGCGCAAGCGACTTGCCGAGGTAACGATCCTCACGAAGCAGACGCTGCCCCGAGCAGTCACGCACTGGCATAGAGTATAATAGCGCGTAGTAAGGAAGTATGCCATACGAGGTATTCGGTAGCCTGCGAGATGAGCAGGAAGAGTAAGGCGAAACAAAAGGAGGAAGAACAATGGCTTACACGGCAAAGGACTACAGTAACCTGATAGGGATAGAGGGCTTCAGTGAAACGCTACTCAGGAATCACTTTGCCCTATACCAAGGATATGTGACCAACACCAACAAGGTTCATGACCTGCTCGGTAGCAAGACCAAAGATGCCACAAATCTCGAGTACGCGGAACTGAAGCGTCGTTTTGGCTTTGAGTTCAACGGCATGCGTCTCCACGAATACTACTTTGAGAACCTCGGAGGGAAAGGGCTCCTAGATGAATCAGGAGATCTGGCCAAGAAGTTGACTGATGCCTACGGCAGCTATGACGCCTGGGAGCAGGATTTCAAGGCTACTGGGGCAATGCGCGGCATCGGCTGGGCGATACTGTACCAAGACAATCTAACCGGACGGTTGTTCAACCAATGGATCAACGAGCACGAAGTTGGTCACCTTGCTGGCTGTACTCCCATTCTGGTAATGGATGTCTTCGAGCATGCCTACATCGCCGATTATGGGTTAAAGAGGGCTGACTACATAGAGGCCTTCTTCAAGAACATAAGTTGGGCTGCAGCGGAAAGTCGGCTGAAATAGAAGACTCTTTCCAAAGCAGAGCTATCATCGACTGCTTGCCAGAAATATGCTGAGAATCCAAGCACCACTATCCTGCTCTTTCTAGTGCTTATGGCGCTCTTACCACCTTAATCACTTTTCCACACAAATCAGCATACAGCCGCATCCTGGTTGACAAAGTTGAGCATTGCAATATACTTGATTTCGAAAGGACGGGGTGGCCTGCCCCCCGAAAATAGGACCAGCTTGAATGCGAGACTCCTGTAAAATAGG
>CAZHQV010000024.1:0-19496 GCA_964534285.1 uncultured Dehalococcoidales bacterium | reverse complement strand
TCAGCATCGAGGGTACTTGAGTTGGCGGCTGATAGAAATGAAGCAACTGAGCCCAATAGATCATATATACGTCCTAGCAGAAATCTCGTCAAAGCAACTCAAAGTCAACGACTCCAGGAGCGTGTCTGAGCAATTCAGAATCCGCCATTATTCAAAGCCAAATGATGAGGCCGTTTCGCTTGTTTCGAAGCTGCAGCGCATATCACTCGGACAGACTCCTAGCGTATTTTAACATGTATGAGATTGAAAGGTAGGGAATTGAGTCATTATTATTGTTACCCGAAGTGGTACTGTTGCTTCAGAAATAGTGTTACTGGAAGGGGAGAGAACGACAAGAGGCAGCATAGGCGAATACACTGAGGCAGGACGAGGGAGCTACTTCCGAGCCTTGAAGAAGGAGAAGGGAAGGATTCTGGACGAGTTCGCAAGTGTAACGGGTTATCATCGCAAGGCAGCAATCCGCCTGCTGCGCCGAGGAAAGTTGCCCAGGACAAGCAAAAAGCCTGGGCGTCCTCGGCAATACGGCAGCGCTGTGGTTGACGCAATAAAGGTAGGCTGGAAAGCCACTGACCGCTTGTGTTCCAAGCGCTTATGTCCATTTCTGCTGGAACTGGTCAAGGTCCTAAGGAGGCACGATGACAAAAGCATGAGTGCTGAGATTGAAGCCGAGTTGTGTCGCATGAGCCCCTCAACCATTGATCGGCTCCTGCGTCCTTATCGGGGGCTTGGTGGGCGTCGCTCCTTTACTACCACCAAGCCAGGCAGCTGGCTTAAGAGTTCAATACCCATCAGAACTTTTGCTGACTGGCAGGATGACCGTCCTGACTTTGTTGGAGCAGACTTCGTATCTCACTGTGGTGACAGCACGGAAGGCTTCTACTTGACCAGCCTATCTACAGTGGATGTAGCTAGTGGTTGGGTAGAGTGTGCTGGGGTATGGGGGAAAGGCCAGGAGCGGGTCGGCGCTGCCGTTCATCGGATCCGAAAACGCCTCCCCTTCGCCATGCTAGGGCTGGACTCAGATAATCGGGGCGAGTTCATCAACCAGCATCTCTATACGTATTGCCAGCGAGAGGGAATTGCCTTCACCCGCTCCCGTTCCTATAAGAAGAATGACAGCTGTTATGTGGAGCTGAGGGGATTCGAACCCCTGACCTCCTCCGTGCAAAGGAGGCGCTCTCCCAATTGAGCTACAGCCCCTGACTTCCCGCATTATACCAGATCTTTCGCTGAGCTGGCTGAGTGCATCTCTCTGACCCCGATTAGCGACTCCCCAATGAATCCCCAGCCTAGGCACCGGGCCAAGTACACACAATACCAGCTAATGCTCCAACCTTGCTCGAACGTGATTGCGCATCTACTGTTCTGACACAGTGGCCAGCGCATCTACCCTGTGCTCGCCCATCAAACGACAACGGGACCGCTGCTATTTCATTACCCCAGTCAAGTCATGTTCATAACCTGGTACTGCTTTTATTTGCTTACGCTGAACCACAGACTCTGCCCCCAGCCAGCGGCGAAATCGAACCAACGATAGAAGTGGAAGACAGCGACACCGCTCTGGCCGATTCACAGGAGTTCTTTTAGAGCGACAAGGGATTCTGCAAAATTCGGGTAAATAGGCTGGACCGCAGACCAAATCAGTTGAGGAACCCGCAAGAATATGTCAATATAGTGTGAATCGACGACAGGCTATCAATGCCACCACTTGATCGGGGCGAGATAGACTGTACTTGCATGTAGAGGCAGCAGGGGCAACAACGGAGACTAGAAATAGCTATCATCTTCCTTGGCTTCTAGATTGTGCTGGGCTGGATTCAATCAGTGATAGTCCCGAGAAATCCAAGAGGGTACCTTGCTTGAAGGGATATGCCCGCGGCCCATCGATGAACACGAGAGTTGTGGGCCCGCTAGAAGACCATAGTTGTGCTGCTTGCCCCGCTTCGTGGGACACCGCCAGGCACATGGTTGGTAAGAGGTGCCCACCCCAAACGAGGAGATAAGCTTTGAACGCCAGACCATGAAACTAACAGTTGTTTATGACAATGAGGTAAAGAGGGAGGGGTTATGGAGAGGCTATGGGTTTTCTTGTTTCATAGAAGCTGAGAATATGCCGTCAATTCTATTCGATACGGGCGGCGATAGCGCTACGCTGCTACATAATATGAAAGAGCTGAATATAGACCCAAAGGATATAGGCATAATAGTGATCTCACATGCACATGGAGACCACACTGGGGGGCTTGTTGGAATTCTCGAAATAAATGGAACGGCTGAACTTTACCTCCCAAGCTCATTTGGAAGGCTGCGTCTTGGCGCAAAGACAATCATCGTTAAGCGTGCTACCAAAATCTATGAAAATGTCTTCTCAACGGGTGAGCTTGGAAGCATAGAGCAATCCTTGGCGCTAAAGACTGATAAGGGAATTCTCGTGGTGACTGGCTGCTCTCACCCTGGCGTACCAAACATCCTAAAGGCTGCCTCCGAATTTGGAAAGATATATGGAATTCTTGGCGGATTTCACGGATTCCGTGAGTTCAAGGCGTTGGAGGGCTTATCGTTGATTTATCCATGTCATTGCACGGCATATAAGAGGGAAATCAAACACTTGTACCCAGACCGAGCCGTAGCATGCGGAGCAGGGCTGGTAGTTGAACTGTAGCTTCTAGCGTTCCCCAAATATCTTGGTTCCTATCCTGACGATATTTGCGCCCTCCTCTATGGCAATTCTATAAGAGTTCGTCATCCCCATAGAAAGATCCCTCATCTCCACATTGGGCAGATTGAGTTCTTTCATCCTTTCAAATATCTGCCTTGTCTCCACGAAGTACGGCCTTGAATCTTCCGGGTTCCCGAACCGTGGGCCCATAGTCATGAGACCCGTCACCTTTATATTCTCGAAAGTGGAAATAGCCTTTATTAAGGGGCCAACATCCTCCGGGAATACCCCTGATTTTTGGGGTTCCCTGCCGCTATTCACCTCGATCAATACCGGCATTATTTTGCCAATCTGAGCGCATCTCTTATTGATTTCGGCGGCCATTTCCACAGAATCAACAGTCTCTATCGTGTCAAACATCTCCACCATTCTGCCCCTTACGTTATGTTTTTGAACAGTGCCGATGAAGTGCCATTCTGCCTTCTTTCCCACCAACTCATATGCTCTTTTCGCTTCCTGGATGTAATTCTCCCCGATGATTTTCACCCCTGACTGAACCGCTTCCAGAACTTCTTCAGGTGTTCTTGTTTTCGCCGCCGCCGCCAATCGGACTTCGTTTGGCAACTCAGCCAATATTCTTCTGACGTTCTCCTTGATCATCCTAGCCAACTGCTAGCCGTGAGATTCACGATTTAGCTTGGGCATAGCCTAAGGACAATCATACATTGATGTCCTCTTGGGACTCAAGAGCACAATCCAAATTTCCCCGTGTTATCAAGAATTAAGCTCGAAACTGGAAATTTGATCACAAATCAGCAATACTTAATATGGGAGGCAAGGATGGACAAAGACTACTACAAGACCTTGGGAGTACCCAGAGACGCTTCGCAGGGGAACATAAAAAAGGCGTATAGGAAGCTCGCCATGCAATACCACCCGGATCGCAACCACGGGAATGAAAAGTGGGCCAATGAGAAGTTCAAGGAGATCAATGAGGCCTACGGTGTTGTGGGTGACCCAGAGAAGAGAAAGCAATACGACCAATTTGGCACCGTGGGCAATGTCGGTGACATTTTCGGCAGCTCCTACACGAGGACTACCTTTGAGGATTTGATGAAGGACTTTGGCGGAGCGGGTCTTGGATATGACTTTCTCGACGATATTTTCGGTGAAGACCTAAGAGGCAGAAGTTTCTCCTTCAAGGTTTTCAGCACGCCAGACGGAAGAAGGTTTCAGACTGGGCCACGAGGCAGAATCAACTTGGAAGAGATCTTTGCGCAAGCTCAAAGGGCTCGACGACAAGATGTCCGCTACGAACTCACAATCAACGAAAAACAGGCCTCGCAGGGCACGAAGAAGACATTGACCAGAAAAAGAAAAAAACTGGAGGTGCGCATTCCCCCAGGGGTGAGAACTGGCAGCGTCGTCAAACTGAGCAATGCCCGCCAGATAACCGATGGCCAGCCAGGAGATATTCTGATTCAAATCAAGGTGAAATGAATGACGTCTTGGTGTGTATCCCCCTGGTCTCGTCCCTCTTGAGGTAGGCTACTGCTCTGATTGACTTTTCCAACGCAGCGGGTTTAAGGCCGTTGGTTTGCGCGGCTGCCAATGCGTTCCAAGCTTTGATTTCATTGGCATTCCATCGGTCTCTGACTATTTGTCCTCCAACGAGCATAGTCTGACAGCATCTAGTCGAGCAAAGCGCAAAAGCGGTCGGACTCAAGGAAGAAGGATATGATACATTGCCACGTGAAGCCTGTGAGACTCTACAGTTGACTAAAGGCGCGGGCGCGTTTATAATTTTGGCAGATTTGAGCGAAGACCAATGACGACTGGAGCACAGAATGCCTACGGGATTTGAGAGGTTCTCCGATAGAGCCCGCAAAGTGCTGACCATAGCCCAAGGAGAAGCGCAGCGTTTGGGGCACAATTATATTGACACGGAACATATACTATTGGGACTGGTAGGGGTGGACTCTGCTGTCGGAGCCAAAGTCTTAACCAACTTGGGCATCCCGCTGAACAAGGTGCGAGCCTCCGTAGAGTTCGTGGTTGGGAAGGGGGAGAAACAGATCACCGGTGGTGAGGTGGGACTTGCTCCTCGGGCCAAGAGAGTAATCGAGCTCGCTGTTGATGAAGCTCGCCATTTCAATTCCAGCTATATAGGCACAGAACATCTTTTGCTTGGCTTACTTCGTGAGGGTGAAGGCACAGCATGTGGAGTCCTGGAGAGTTTTGGTATCACGGTGGAGCGGGTGCGCAATGAGGCTACGCGAGTTGTCAAGCAAGATGCCGCCCGCTCCCGTGCGCTTAGTCACAGTACCTCGCGTACGCCAACTCTGGACCAAGTGGGTACGGATTTGACCGCTCTAGCCCGGTCGGAGAAGCTCGATCCTATTGTTGGGCGTAAGAAGGAAATTGAACGAGTGACTCAGATACTCAGTCGTCGCACAAAGAATAATCCCGCGCTCATAGGGGAACCAGGAATTGGCAAAACGGCCATCGTCGAAGGACTAGCCCAACACATTGTGGCGGAAGAGGTTCCTGAAGTCCTACAGGGGAAACGGATCATCGCCTTGGATATAGGGTCCCTAGTCGCTGGGACAAAATACCGCGGTGAATTTGAGGAGAGACTGAAGAGAGTGATCGAAGAGGATAAGGCTGCCGGCAATATTATTCTCTTTATAGATGAAATGCAGACCATTGTGGGTGCCGGGGCGGCTGAAGGTGCTGTCGATGCTGCCAACATTCTGAAGCCTTCGCTGTCGCGTGGTGAAATACAATGTATCGGCGCTACCACTTTGGATGACTACCGCAAACATGTAGAAAAGGACCCAGCTCTGGAAAGACGCTTTCAGCCAGTTTTGGTAACTGAGCCCACCATAGAACAGACTCTGGAGATATTGCGAGGCATCAGGCATAGATATGAAGAATTTCATCGCCTGACCATAAGCGATCAAGCCTTACAGGTGGCTGCTTCTTTGGCTGCCAGGTACATAGCAGATCGGTTCTTGCCTGACAAAGCTATTGATCTGGTGGACGAAGCTAGTTCCCGTGTGCGCATCAGACATAGCAGCACGTCTATCGGCCTAGCTGAGGCAAGACGAGCTTTGGAAAGCCTGCGTAAGGAGAAGGAGACAGCTATCGCCTCTCAACAATATGAATATGGCAGTGAGTTGCGCGACCGGGAAATTCAGTTGATGGATAAGGTCAGCAAGCTGGAAGAGGAACAAGCAGCGGAGCAAGAACAGGAGAAGCCAATAGTCACCCAAGAGGACATTGCTCAGGTAGTCAGTATGTGGACGGGAGTTCCAGTGGTGCAACTGACGACTGACGAAACTAGGCGCCTTCTTCAAATGGAGGAGGCTTTGCACCGTCGAATAATTGGGCAAGATGAGGCCATAAACATCGTGGCTAAAGCGGTGAGAAGAGCTCGAGCTGGCCTCAAAGAACCTCGTCGCCCCATCGGTAATTTCATATTCTTGGGCCCTACCGGGGTTGGTAAGACGGAGCTGGTGAAAGCTTTAGCAGAATTCATGTTTGGCAGTGAGGATGCTTTGGTCAGGCTCGACATGTCAGAGTTCATGGAGCGTCACACTGTTTCTCGCCTAGTTGGAGCACCCCCAGGCTACATTGGTTATGAGGAAGGTGGCCAGCTAACTGAGGCAGTGAGGCGCAAACCCTATTCCTGCATTCTCCTCGATGAAGTCGAAAAGGCGCATTACGATGTATTCAATATGTTGCTCCAGATTTTCGATGATGGTCACTTGACCGACGCCAAAGGGCGCCGCGTTGATTTTCGCAATAGCATCATAGTCATGACCAGCAATATCGGCGCTGAGCTTATCAAGCGTGAAATGAGCATTGGTTTTGCCAGCCATGCTGATACTGGAGGGAAGCAACAAGTGGAGTATGAAAAGATGAAGGAGAAGGTGCTTGGGGAAGTGAAGAAGACCTTCCGCCCTGAATTCCTTAATCGCATTGATGCCACAGTCGTCTTTCATGCTCTGACTATGGAACACATCCGTCTGATTGTTGACCTAATGCTCAACCAAGTCTCCACGCCTCTCAAGGAAAAGAATATTGCTCTGGAAGTCACTGATTCAGCTAAGGATTTGTTGGTCAGCAAAGGCTATGACCCTGTCTTTGGAGCTCGCCCACTACGCCGCGTGATCCAGAATATGGTTGAGGACCAGCTCTCCGAAGCTTTGCTCCGAGGTGAGTTCTTACCCGGAGATACTGTAGTGGTGGATCGTGATGAGGAGAGGATTGTGATCCTTCCAGCGGCTGTAGGGACGGCGTCAGGGGGTAATCCATAGGACAGGTTACGAGCTAGCAAGTTGTCTGCTGGATTGTAGTAGTCAGGAAGTGAAATGAGGTGCGAGCCCCCATTTGCGTAATCAATAAACTGTAGAGAGGTTCAAGAATGGCGCAAGAGTTAATAGAAGCACCGATGCCCGGTAAGATAGTGAGTGTAGATGTGCGCGTGGGCAACACCGTTGATGAGGGCGCAATGGTCTGTATCTTAGAAGCCATGAAAATGGAGAATCCCATAGTGGCTCCAGTGACTGGCTCTGTGGTAGATGTAGCAGTTTCGGCAGGACAGTTAGTCAAGACGGGTGATAAGATAGCTGTCATCGAGTACTAATCACCTCCAATTACCTTACTAGATATTTGAAATCCGGTGGACGGGACACAGCAATATATGTGTTTGTTTGCCAGCAATGCGGTAAGGAAAGTCCCAAGTGGCTAGGACACTGCCCTAGTTGCGGGACATGGAATAGCTTTGTAGAGACCACGGCCACTTTGTCTCGGCACCCTTCTAGTTTGCTTCACTCCGCCGGAAACAAGCCCAGAGAGCTTTCTTGCGTAGAGAAGATTGCTTTTCCGCGCCTCCACTCTGGTTTTGATGAAGTGGACCGAGTTCTCGGAGGCGGTTTGGTGCGTGGTTCGTTGGTACTTTTCGGCGGAGAGCCAGGAATAGGTAAGTCTACTCTGTTGCTTCAAATCTCAGCGGCCATGGCCGAGACTTCTGGACCCATTGCCTATATTTCGGGGGAAGAATCCACTGATCAAGTAAAACTGAGGGCTGAGCGCTTGCACTTGGAGGGAAAAGGACTCTACTTTCTTCCCGAGAATAACTTGTCCGCTGTCTTAGAGCACCTGGAAGGGCTTTCACCGAGCTTAGCAGTTGTCGATTCCATTCAGGCTATGTATCTTGAAGACGTATCTGGGGCGCCAGGCAGCATTGCTCAGGTGAGAGACTGCACTCTGAGGCTGGAGTATTGGGCGAAACGAAATAATGTACCTATACTAATGACCGGGCATGTCACTAAAGAGGGAGCTATTGCAGGACCTGGAACCCTGGAACATATCGTTGATGCTGTGCTTTACTTTGAGGGTGAACCATTTAGCAGCTACCGAGTGTTGCGAGGCGTGAAGAATCGCTTCGGCTCTACCAACGAGGTAGGCATATTCGGGATGGGCGATAGCGGTCTAACGGAAGTAGAGAACCCGTCTCAGTTCTTCCTATCCCAATACAAGAATGGGGCCGTTGGCTCCGTGGTGGTACCAACCCTTGAAGGAAGCCGGCCTTTGTTGGTGGAGATTCAGGCTTTGACCACTCCTAACAGCTTTGGTCCGCCAAGGCGCATTGCTAATGGAGTCGATTTCAGCCGGCTCCTCTTGATTACTGCGGTGCTGACCAAGCGCACCGGGTTGAAGCTCTCCAAACAGGATATCATAATCAACGTCACTGGTGGCTTGAGGATCAGTGAACCAGCAGCTGATTTGGGAATTGCTACCGCTATTGCCTCCAGTTTCTATAGTAGTAAGCCAATCTCCAATTTGGTTATGCTGGGGGAGGTAGGCCTCAATGGGGAGCTTAGGCGGGTATCACAGATAGAGAGGCGAGTTTCGGAAGCTATCAGATTGGGATTCAAATCCTGCCTGCTGCCCAAGCTTGAGACTAGACTTTCAGTCGGCTACAAAGATATTCAGCTAATTGAGGCCAGCTCTGTGCTCGAGGCTCTGAAGCTAGGACTTACTAAGAAGGTGGGGGGTGAATGAATAAAGTTGGAGCTATTGTCGTTGCTGCCGGTAGGAGTCAGCGGATGGGCAGCACAAATAAGATATTTGCCCCTCTTGGGGGCAAACCTCTACTAGCCTGGTCAGTGGATGTGTGCCAGAAATCTGACTTGGTTCAGCAAATAGTGGTTGTATTGGACGATGCAAGTTTGGAGCTAGGGGACAAGCTAAGGGGGTCAAGAGGCTGGTCCAAAGCCACCATATGTCTTGGCGGTCCGCGACGCCAAGATTCGGTGGCGGAAGGATTACACAAGCTAGAAGATTGCGACTGGGTTGTGATACACGATGGGGCTCGCCCTTTCCTCACTCCGGATTCCATCGAAACTGGCTTGAGAACTGCTATGGAAACTGGCGCTGCCATAACTGCAGTGCCAGTTAAGGATGCCATGAAGCTGACTAATGGTGAAAGGTTGATTGCGGAAACGCTTCGCCGTGACAGGTTATGGGCAGCGCAGACTCCACAGGTCTTCAGATTTGATATAATCAAACAGGCATACACAGGGCTCACGGCGGAGCTTACTGATGATGCTGCTGCAGTGGAGCGCCTGGGGTATAAGGTAAAGATCTACAGGGGTTCCTACGACAATATCAAAGTGACTACTCCAGAGGACCTGAAGGTAGCCGAGGTGATCGCCCAGGAGAAAAGGGATATGCGCGTTGGCATCGGTTATGACGCCCACCCCTTGGTGCCAGGACGCAGGTTGATCTTGGGAGGGGTGGAGCTGCCCTCCGACAAAGGGCCGCTTGGACACAGCGATGCCGACGTAGCAACCCATGCTGTAATCGACGCTCTGCTAGGTGCCGCTTCCCTGGGCAATATTGGCACCCTATTTCCCCCTGAAGAGCCAAGGTATGAGCACGTTTCCAGCTTGGCTCTATTGTCGGAAGTTGGCGACTTGCTCAGAAGGGAAGGCTTTGGGATTGTCAATATCGACGTTACTATTTTGGCTGCAAATCCCAGGCTGTCGCCTTTCATCGAGGAGATGCGTCGCAGAGTCAGCCAAGCTTTGGGTATTGATACAGCACAGGTAGCAATCAAGGCTAGCAGCAATAATGGCTTGGGATTTGTTGGCAGGGAGGAGGGCATAGCTGCTCAGTCCGTGGCTTTGGTCCAGAAAGGGCGAAGTTCAAAGTGGGGCTTCTGAAGAGTATTAGAAGAGACATACAGGCTGCTCTTGAGCATGACCCTGCAGCCAAGAATGCCTGGCAGGTCATTTTCGTCTACCCTGGTTTTCATGCTCGCCAGTTCCATCGCATTGAGCATACCTTATGGAATTGGCATATTCCCGTCCTGCCTCGATTGATGGCCCACATCAGCCGCTTCCTCACTGGAATTGAGATCCACCCTGGAGCAAGAATCGGAGAAGGGTTTTTTGTCGACCATGGTATGGGAGTCGTTATCGGTGAGACAGCGGAGATTGGAGACGGTGTTTATCTGTATCAAGGAGTCACTTTAGGTGGCACCAGCATGCAAAGGACAAAGCGTCACCCCACTTTAGGGAACAATGTGGTCATTGGAGCTGGTGCAAAAATCATCGGCGCTATTACCATCGGTGACAACAGCAAAATCGGAGCGGGCTCTGTGGTTACCAACTCAGTACCACCTCACGCTACCGTGGTTGGCGTTCCTGGACGGGTAGTCGAGATTCGCTACCCTGATACTGCCACTGTCGAGAAGTTGCCTGACCCAGTTTGGGAGAAGCTCCAATATCTGGAAGCAGAGATTACTGAGCTAGAAAACAGGTTGGCCCACTTGGAGAGGGCTAGATTCATTGAAGAAGCAAGGGCAGTAGTTGACCGCCCGGCCGAGGAGGCAAAGGATGAAGGTATTCAATACTCTGGCTAGGAACAAGGAAGAATTTTGCCCGCAAAACGAAGTAGTGACCATGTACGTCTGTGGGGTCACTGTTTATGATGAATGCCATATCGGGCATGCTATGAGTTACATAGTCTTTGATGTCATCAGGCGTTATCTGGAATTTAGGGGCTACAAGGTCAAGTATGTGCAAAACTTCACTGATATTGATGATAAGATAATAAGTCGTGCCACGCAGATAGGAGCGACAGCGTCAGAGCTGGCGAACAAGTATGTTGCGCGGTACTTCGAGGATATGGATGCCTTGAACATAAGGCGGGCCGATATTTACCCCAAGGCAACCGAAGAAATACCGAAGATTATCGAGATCATTGAAACCCTTATTGGGAAAGGCTACGCCTACGAGTCTGAGGGAAGCGTCTACTTCCGCGTGAGGAATTTCCCCGGCTACGGCAAGCTGAGTCGTCAGAATCTGGCGGAAATGGTCTCGAGTCTCAGCACTTGTGAAGCGGGGAAAGAACATCCTCTGGATTTTGCCCTGTGGAAAGAAGCCAAGCCTGGCGAGCCTTTTTGGCATAGCCCTTGGGGGAATGGTAGGCCTGGATGGCATATTGAGTGTAGCGCTATGGCGCTGAAGTACCTCAGGGACAGCATCGACATTCATGGTGGCGGGCAGGACCTTATTTTCCCGCACCATGAGAATGAGATAGCTCAATCGGAAAGCTTTACCGGGGTTGTCCCATTTGCTCGATACTGGCTGCATAATGGGCTGATGCAACTGGGTGAGCAGAAGGTGAGCAAATCTACAGGTAATCTGGTAACGGTAAAAGAGCTGCTGAGCCGCTTCAGCCCTGACGCTATCCGTCTTTTTGTCCTAAGCTCGCACTATCGGAATCCACTCACCTATAGCGAGGAGGCTTTGGAGGCAAGTGAGCATGGTGCGGAAAGACTGCGCCAGGCGGTCAGCCAGAGAAATGATAACGGAGGAGCGGGCAGTCTCCATAGCGAGCCCTTCAAGCACAACTTCATTGAAGCTATGGATGATGATTTCAGTACGGCTCAGGCAGTGGCTACCTTGTTCGAACTAGCGAGGGAAATCAATCGAGGTCGCGAACAGGCTATCAATGTAACGGAGGCACAGGGTACTTTAACGGAACTGGCCGGCATTTTGGGTCTTACTTTGGAGGAGAGGGCCAAGCCAGCACTTGATGCTGAGGCTTTCATCCAGCTTCTGATTTCCATTAGAGATGATCTGCGCGCGGCCGAGCAATGGCAGCTTGCCGATAGAATCAGGGCCTACCTACTAGATTTGGACATAGCCCTCGAGGACACGCCTCGAGGAACCATATGGAAACGTAAGATGTAGCTATCAATCTACAACCATCTTGTAGTGTGGCTTGTTTCCTCTCCAGCGGATAGTAAATCTAACCTTTTTCCCCTCTACCAGGTGCTTCTCGCTTTCACAGCGCAATTTTCTAAAATCCATCGATTCAACGAACGCCTTCAGGAGTTCAATTCTCTCTTCCAGCTGTTTATCCCCTTGCTTTTCCATGTACTCGTCTACTGATTTCCAGAACTCCTGCTTCGCAGTGGTTTCTATGCAATGGGAAAGGCTGGGGACAAGCTCTATCTGCATGGAGAATCGCTTAATTTTATATCGCTTATCCATCACATTATCAAGTCCAGATAGGGAATGGATTTGACAATAATGCTGGTTTCTTTTAGAATAGTTATTGACATATGTTCATAATTCATACGAGAAACGGAGATTGGTCATGTCCAGGCCGGTGAAACTGCGCTATGTTGCCCAGCTGCCGAGCACAGCTCTCTTCCGACCCGTGGGAGTCCCCGCAAATGTCCTGCCGCCCGTTTGCCTTTCGCTGGAGGAGGCTGAATCCATTCGTCTCAAGGATTTGGAGGGACTGGAGCAGGAAGAATGTGCCAGAAGAATGCAGATATCCCGGCCGACCTTCCACCGTGTATTGGAGTCAGGCAGAAGGAAATTAGCCGATGCTCTAGTCAACGGAAAGGCAATACAGATCGAGGGAGGGAACTTTGGACTGGCTCAGCGCCGCTTCAGATGTAATAACGATGGACATGAGTGGAATGTGCCATTTGAGGCTCTGGCAAATAGGCTTGCATTATCTTGTCCTATTTGCCGCAGCGTGAACATCCAGGCTATGCCCCTGCCTCCGTTTGGTTTTGGGAGGGGGCATGGGAGGGGATTCCGCGGCGGCAGATGGAGGTGAATAAGAAAAGGAGGTGAAGGAAGATGGCTATTAGGAGAGGTTGGTTTGGTTTCGGCAGAGGCTGGGGGGGAGGTTGCGGCAGAGGTTGGTTTGGTTGGGGAAGAGGCCGCGGCATGGGTTTTGGCAGAGGCCGGGGTAGAGGTTTTGGCGGAGGTTGGCTTGGCGGTTGGTATGGTATGCCGTATGGCGGATATGGCACGCCGCAGCCCTATGGTGGTTACCCATACTATGGATATGGCATACCGCAGCCCTACGGTGGTTACCCTTGGTAAGCGGCAAGCTCAGCAAAGAAGAAAGGAGGTGATCGAGATGCCGGTTGGAGATGGAACCGGACCAAGGGGATTGGGACCGATGACGGGGAGAGGAGCGGGTTTTTGTGGCGGTTTTGGTAGACCTGGTTTTGCCAATCCGATACCGGGAGGCTGGCTCCGGGGTTCGAGAGGGCTCTACGGATATCCGTACTATGGCGCCGGTTACAGTCCGCCTTCGGGATATCCCTATGGCTACCCACATTTTGGCCCAGGTTATGCCCCTTACTCCCAGTATCCCTACAGTTATCCAAGATGGAGGTAAACCAAAGTGGAATGGCTCTCGAAAGGAGGCGAGAGAGATCTGTCCTCAGGCTGCCTTTGACCAGTGCCGATATTGCCGCAGTAGCGTTGACGGGGCTCTGGAAGGAGCCGCGGCTGGTAGAGACGGGTCTTGATGGTATTCGCAGTAGTACATTTGTGAGTTCTTTAAGGAGGTGATAGAATGTGGCCCTGGTTTGGAGGTTGGCATCCTTGGGGGTGGCATTGGGGAGGTTTCCCGTATGGATATAGTCACCCGACTAGTTACGGATATCCATGGGCTATTCCTAAGGAAGAAGAAATAAGAATGCTCGAGGACCAAGAAAGATGGCTCTCAAGCGAGCTAGATGAAGTGAGGAAGAGGCTTTCGGAACTTAGAGGAGAATAGGAGGTGATTGAAATGCCAAACGGCTTTGGAAGAGGTTTTGGTAGAGGATTTGGAAGAGGGGGATGGGGATTCGGCTTCAGGGGAAGTTCCCCTCCCTGGCCCTTTGTTGGAATAGGAAGAGGAGGATTACCTCGGTGTGGTTATTTCGTTAGCGGACCCGCGGGCATGCCTATGCCAACAGGTTATCCACCGTATGGCACTGGAGCAATGCCCTATTATGAAGGTTATGCTCCGCCTCCAGGGACGATACCTGGAGAGCCGGCTTTGGGGGCCTACGGCAGCCCTGCAGCTACGCCTCCTTATGGAGGAACACCAGGCTATCCTTATGCTCCGCAAATGACTCGAGAGCAAGAGCTGGATTTTTTGAGGAGCCAGGCGGAGATGATAAGGGGACAACTGGAGCAAATAGATGCTAGAATGAAGGAGCTAGAGACGGAAGAATAAGGAAAGAGGTGTAGCATGAGAATCGCGATAACAGCAACAGGCCCTAGCATGGATGCTGAAGTAGATCCCCGTTTTGGGCGCTGCCAGTACTTTGTCATTGTTGACCCTCAGACTATGGAATTTGAGGCTTTGGAGAATTCCAGCATGGCGGCTGCTGGGGGAGCAGGCATAGGCGCAGGTCAAATGATTGCTAATAAAGGAGTGCAGGTAATTCTCACCGGCAATTGTGGGCCTAATGCTTATCAGACGCTTTCGGCGGCAGGCCTCCAGGTCATCACTGGTGTTGCTGGCAGTATAAGAGAGGCTGTCGACGCCTTCAAAACGGGTAGGCTTCAACCAGATGCCCAACCTAGTGTAGCTGCTCATTTTGGAGTGGGAGCTACCCCCGGTATGGGAACGGGCATGGGTGGTGGCATGGGCCGAGGTATGGGGATGGGCAGAGGCATGGGCATGGGCCGAGGTATGGGGATGGGCAGAGGTATGGGCATCGGGCCAGGAGTCATGCCTGAAGCAGCACCTCAGGCAACGAGCCCACAGCAAGAGATAGAGCTGCTCAAGAGTGAAGCTCAGATGCTGGGGCAGCAATTAAGCGAAATTCAGCGCCGGATTGAGGAGCTGGGGAAAGGAAAATAGGGAGGTGAGTTATGCCAATCTATGAGTATGAATGTGCTCAGTGTGGAGAGAAATTTGAGGTTCGTCAGTCGCTGGGCGAAGATGGCTCTAACTTGAATTGTCCTAAGTGCCAAGCCAAGAACCCTCGAAAGGTCTTCTCTACATTCTTTAGTCATGGTTCGAGCTCGAGCGAAATCCCAGATATGAGCTGCCCCACTTGCAGCAGCGGCGTTTGTGGTCTCCCGCCAATGTGACAAAAGACGTAAGGAATTCAGGAGGATTTATGCCTAGAGGAGATGGCACAGGCCCGTACGGCCAAGGGCCAGGAACAGGTAGAGGATTGGGACGTGGCAGGGGCATGGGAAGGATGGGAGGAAGTCGTGCTGGGGCAGGCCCCAGTGGAAATTGCGTTTGCCCTAGTTGTGGAACGAGAGTTCCTCATGAAGTGGGCGCTCCCTGCTACAATTTGAGTTGCCCCAAATGCGGGGCGAAGATGGTTAGAGAATAGAATCAGAGGCGCGATTGCAATTGATAGATAAATGGTAGTTTCCGTTGCGAGTGGCAAAGGAGGCACGGGAAAGACGCTGCTAGCTACTAGCTTGGCTCTCACGTTGGGCGACAAGGGTAAAGTCCAGTTGCTAGACTGCGATGTAGAAGAACCCAACGCCCATATTCTCCTCCATTTTCCGCTGAACCAAAGCCAACCGGTGTGTATCCCCGTTCCTACAGTGGATGAGACAAAATGCACCTATTGTGGCAAATGCGCTGAAGTCTGTGCCTATAACGCTATTGCTGTGGTCCCAAGAAAGGTGCTCATCTTCCCTCAACTGTGCCATGGCTGTGGAGCATGTTCCCACTTATGTCCTGAGTCTGCCATCACGGAAGAAGGGAGAGAAATAGGAGTGGTGGAAAAGGGATACTCGGGGAATGTGGAGTTGATTCAAGGCAGGCTTATTATTGGCGAACCAATGGCACCGCCTATAATTAGAGAGGTGAAGAAGCATATCGACGCTAGGAGCATGGTCATCATCGATGTTCCTCCCGGGACCTCCTGTCCCGTGGTGGAAGCGGTGAGAGGAAGTGATTTCTGCCTTTTGGTGACTGAGCCTACTCCCTTTGGGTTAAATGACCTTTCACTAGCAGTGGAGGTAGTGAGAAAATTACAGATTCCCTGCGGAGTGATAATCAACCGTGTTGGCGTTGGAGATGAGAGCGTTGAGCGCTATTGTCTGGAGCAAGCAATACCTATTATGCTGAAAATCCCTCTGGATAGAGATATTGCTGTACTCTACTCAAAAGGAATTCCTTTGGTAGAGGGTATGCCTGAATGGCGTGATCCCTTTCTTACGCTCTTCCAAGATATCGAACAGATAGTCTCAGCTAGCCAGGCGGTGAAATGAAGGAAGAGACGGTGAAGCTAGGGTGGGAGGAAGTAGCCATAGATAGCGGGGATCATGTCCAGAGGATGATAGAGATGTATCAGGAGCTTGGTTTCGAGGTTTATCTTGAGGAGGTCAGGCCTGAGGATGTTGACCGATGCGCTGAGTGCTACAAGGCAACCGATGAGAAGCTTTACCGGGTGTATACTCGGCGTAAAGAGGAATCCCGTAAATGAAAGAGGTCGTAGTCCTTAGTGGCAAGGGAGGAACGGGCAAGACAAGCATAGTAGCTTCCTTTGCTGCCCTAGCCCAAAGCAAGGTGCTGGTTGACTGTGACGTGGACGCTGCTGACCTTTATCTGCTCCTCCGACCCGAGGTCAAGGAGGAAAACGAGTTTTGGAGCGGACAGGTCGCCTTCATTGACAAAGAGCAGTGCACCGAGTGCGGACTTTGTCAGGAACTGTGCCGGTTCGAGGCAATACAGAATTACCTGGTTGACCCCGTCTCCTGCGAAGGTTGTGGCTTCTGCTTCCAGGTCTGTCCTGTTAATGCTATTAGCATGTGCCCCAGTATGGCGGGGCACTGGTTCATATCGGACACACGCTATGGCACGTTGGTGCATGCCAGGCTGGGAATCACTGAGGAGAACTCCGGCAAACTGGTAACGCTGGTCCGGAACAACGCTACGCTCATAGCTGACAAAGGGGATTTTCATTATGTCATCACTGATGGTCCACCAGGGATTGGCTGCCCCGCTATAGCTTCTCTATCCGGGGCAAACCTTGCATTGCTCGTTACCGAGCCTACGTTGTCGGGAATTCACGACCTGGAGCGAGTTATTGGTCTTTGTCGCCACTTTGGCATTCCTGCTCTGACCTGCATAAATAAATACGACATTAATGAGGAGAACACTCGGCGCATTGAAGACTATTGCCGTAACGAAGGGATAGAAATAGCAGGAGAAATTCCCTTTGATAATATAGTAACTGAGGCATTGGCTAAAGAATTGCCAGTGGTGGAGTATTCTAGCAACAGAGTAACTCAGCAGATAGAGGAGCTGTGGCAATTGGTTTCAACAAGACTGGACAGTCAGGAGGGAAGGAATGCCAATCTATGAATACAGATGCCTAGAATGCGGTAGAACCTCTGAGATGCTTCTTCGCAACAGTAATGAGAGTATTGAATGCGCATTCTGCGGCAGCAAGAATTTGGAGAAGCTTCTGTCTGCTTCCTATAGCATAAGAATGAGTGCCTCTATGCCAGGGAGAACGTGCTGCGGCAGGACGGAGCGCTGTGACGCGCCTCCATGCTCCCTGGATGGCACTTGCGGGAGGGATAGCTAGAGATGAGATACGCAGTGCCTGTAACGGATGGCAGAGTGGCTACCCACTTTGGTCACTGCAGCCATTTTGCCTTGCTCGATGTCGATGAGACGAAAAATGTGGTCACGAGAAAGGAAATACTAGCTTCACCAGGACATGAGCCTGGGCTTCTTCCTGTGTGGCTTGCTGAGGAAGGGGTCTCTGTTGTCATAGCCAGTGGTATGGGCTCTAGAGCACAGGCTCTTTTTAGAGAAAACCGTATTGAAGTTGTCACTGGCACACTGGACGATGACCCAGAGAAAGCCGTCATGAAGTGCATAGGAGGCACGTTAGCTACTGGCGACAATCCATGTGACCATTAGTCGCCCAGGAGAGTGCCGTGATTGTTGCTGGCGAACGCACGCTGGCAATCAAGGTTCATGAGTGCCCTCTCCACCTTGGCGAAGCTGAAATGTGTCTGCCACACAGTATGACGGAGAAGACTACAGTTGAGCAATTGAGCTTCAACCTCACTTGCAGGATTGACGGGCAGATTCGTGTTGTCGAGCCCGCATAGTAATCATGATACAAGTCAAGACTTGCTAACGGCATATAAATCACGCTACGGAAGGAGGGACAAGGTAACCTAGATGGAAAACAACGTCACAGACATTGAAACACAAGCAAGGGAAGCGCTGAACACGGTGCCCGTTCCTGGAGTGACGCGTAGCCTAGTGCAGATGAATTTGGTCCGAAACATCGAAGTTGAAGATAGCAAGGCAAAAGTCACTCTGGGGTCGACCGCCATCCCCAGCCAGTATCATAGTTGGCTCAGAGACAAAGCAGCCAGCGCAGTTCGTGAGCTTCCAGGTATCACCGAGGCTGCTATTGATCTCGTCGAAGTCAAACCCAAGGAACTGAACCAGATTGAGAGAATGATAGCGGTGATGAGCGGCAAAGGAGGAGTAGGCAAGTCTTTGGTGGCTAGCTTGCTAGCTACTGCCCTGGCTCGGGAAGGCAATGATGTCGGCATACTTGATGCTGATATTACTGGCCCGAGCATTCCCAAGATGTTCGGCTTAAATGCTCGCCCTAGCGGCAGCGAGACAGGCATTCTGCCCATACTATCAAGGTCTGGAATCGAAATCATGTCGATGAACCTTCTATTGCCCAGCGAAGATGAAGCAGTCATTTGGCGTGGTCCTCTTATGTCCAAAGCTATTACCCAGTTCTGGGAGGAGGTACTTTGGGGCAAGCTGGACTATCTAGTAATAGACTTGCCACCTGGCACAGGAGACGCCCCTTTGACAGTGATGCAGATAGTACCTCTTTCTGGAGTAATTGCTGTCTTTACCCCACAGGACTTGACAGAGATGATAGTGATGAAGGCAGTAAGAATGGCGCAGAAAATGAATGTTCACCTATTAGGGGTAGTGGAGAACATGAGTTATCTCTTGCTGCCCGAGACAGGCAAGAAACTAGAGATCTTTGGTAGGACTAAGGGCGAAGATATGGCTACAGCTTCGGGGGCCCCTCTCTTAGGGAGCTTGCCTATTGATCCAGAGTTAGCCAGGCTCTGTGATGCAGGGGAAATTGAGAAGTACAGTTCAGATGCTATGTCTGAAATTTCCGCCAATCTCGTTGCGGTTCTAGAGAAGAAAAGGTGAAGGGCAGCTATCTACTCTTGGTTACGCTTGCTACTGGGAAGGATATCCTCACAGGCAAGTTGGGCTGTATCCACTTTCCCAAAGCCACTTACGCCTATGTGGGGTCAGCTATGAATGGGTTCACGGCAAGGTTAGCTCATCACCTGAAGGGAAAGAAAAAGCCTCATTGGCATATCGATTACCTTCTGAATGAGGCTGATGTTTTGGAGATACTCTTGTACCCCAGTAAGCAAAGGGAGGAATGCGTCTTAGCTCAAGCTCTAGCCGGGGGATTCGAATCTATCCCTGGCTTCGGCTCAAGCGACTGTAGATGCAAGAGCCA
>CAZHQV010000023.1:12582-20394 GCA_964534285.1 uncultured Dehalococcoidales bacterium | reverse complement strand
TATAGGGCTCGTTGGCCGAGAAGCCCAAATCTTGCATATAGTCAAGGTCAGGCTTGTCGAGCGGCGTGTAAAGCATACCTCGAGGCACTTCAGAACCAAGAATTGTGTGAGGCGTGACAAACCAGTTCTTTTGGTCTTCCTCGCGAACCGTCGTGTTTTTCCACTGGTCAAATTCCTGGCTCAATTTCTGCAAGGCCTCGGGATTGTATAACGGGATGCGTTCTCTCCCCGCCAGCTTTTCCTCCAGGATCTGCTTGGTTGTCTTTTCCTGGCTCATTTTGAAACCTCCTCCTTTCTTTGAACTAAATCTGGCATATTATAGCACTCGTCATCCTATACTACAAAGTTGAGAGGGACTAGGTGGCCAGAGCCCTCGCGAATTCCGGCCTGTCTCTCGTTTACGCTTGACCCTGAACGGAGTGTCACAGTGTTTGGCAAGGCAACTGGCTTGTGGGCAGCTATGACCAATGTTACAATAACTCGAGAATGTCTTCAAGTGCCATAGTTATCAGGGGTGCCAGGGAACATAATCTAAAGAATATCGACGTTGTCATTCCCAGGAACAAGCTGGTGGTCATCACTGGAGTCTCGGGTTCAGGCAAGAGCTCCCTGGCATTCGACACGATATATGCCGAAGGTCAGCGTAGATATGTTGAATCCCTTTCCGCCTATGCTCGCCAGTTCCTGGGGCGAATGGAAAAGCCTGATATTGATTATATTGAAGGACTTAGCCCAGCTATCTCAATTGATCAAAAAGGGCCACCCCATAACCCTAGGTCTACCGTAGGCACAGTGACTGAGATCTATGACTATTTGCGGCTTCTCTTCGCTCGTGTTGGACATCCGCATTGTCCCAAGTGTGGACGGGCTATCCGTCGCCAGACAGTGCAGCAAATCGTGGATGCCGTTCAGGAAATACCTGAAGGAACGCGAATTATGATCTTGGCGCCGCTGGTTCGAGATCGCAAAGGTGAACACAGAGGGATATTTCAGGATTTGCAAAAAGCAGGATTCGTTAGGGTTCGCGTTGATGGGCAAATCTATGACCTATCGGAGGAGTTTCGGCTAGATAGGAATAGACAACATGCCATAGAGGCGGTAGTTGATCGACTAGAGATAGCGAAAGATGAAAACGTTACTCGTCTTGCCGACTCCATTGAGACAGCATTGAAATTGGGCTCAGGTGTTGTGCTTGTTTGTGTCATCAACGGACAGGAATTGCTTTTTTCGGAGCATTTTGCCTGTGTTCATTGTGGCATCAGCCTGGGGGACATTTCCCCCAGGACATTTAGCTTTAACAGCCCTCACGGCGCTTGTCCTGCCTGCACCGGGCTTGGCTGCAAGTTAGAAATCGACCCTAACCTAGCTATTCCTGATAAGGAGCTAAGCTTGGCTGAAGGCGCTGTTCAACCATGGTCGCGAAACGGCATTATGGGTACTTGGCATCAAAGCATACTTGAGTCCTTGGCCTGCCGCCGAGGCTTCTCTCTCTCCACACCGGTCAAGTATCTGAGTATGGAACAACTCAAACTAATCCTTCATGGCGATGGCGGTGAGCTAATTCCAGCCACGTATGAGGATCGCTATGGGAGAATGCGCCAGTACTATACCAACTTCGAAGGAGTAATACCGTATTTGGAGCATAGGTACCGGGAAACAAACTCCGAGAGTGTCAAAGCCGATATTGAGCGTTATATGTCATCCCATCCTTGCTCTGTGTGTCAGGGGAAGCGGCTGAAACCGGAATCTTTGGCCGTCACTATTGTGGGCAAAAACATTATGGATGTTGCTGCCCTGTCTATTACGGAAGCCCTGAACTGGGTGGAAGAGTTGAGCAGCCAAATCAGTCCCCGTGAGCTCACCATAGCTCATCAGATTATCAGAGAAATCCATGCTCGTCTGCGCTTTCTTGGGGACATAGGTCTCAGCTATTTGACTTTGGAGCGTGCTTCAGCAACCCTGAGCGGTGGCGAGGCACAAAGGATTCATTTAGCTACTCAAATTGGCAGTGGGCTCACTGGTGTTCTCTATATTTGTGATGAGCCCACGGTTGGATTGCATCCGGCTGACGGCTCTCGGCTTATAACAACGCTGAAGCGCCTCAGAGACTTGGGTAACACCATGATAATTGTGGAGCATGATGAAGCCATGATGAGAGCTGCTGATCACATTGTCGATTTGGGTCCCGGAGCTGGTAAACAAGGAGGATATGTCGTTGCTGCTGGGACATGGCAGGACATAATGAGTTGCCCGCAATCGCTAACCGGGCAATATCTCAGCGGAGCAAAGCAGATTCCCTTGCCTTCCAAACGCCGCTCCGGCTTGGGAAAAGAGCTGGTGATTCAAGGTGCCGGGGAGAACAATCTGAAGAACATCAGCGTCCATATCCCTATAGGGAACTTCGTCTGTGTGACAGGTGTTTCTGGAAGTGGAAAAAGCTCTCTGATTGATGAAGTGCTGTACAAGAACCTGGCTAGGCTTTTCTATCGATCAAAAGAGAAGCCGGGAAAATGTGAGGGTATTATTGGCACCGAGCATATTGACAAAGTGGTTAATATTGACCAATCGCCAATTGGCCGTACCCCGCGAAGCAACCCGGCTACTTACACTGGAACATTCACTCCCATTCGGGAACTCTTCGCTACTGTTCCTGAAGCGAAGGTGCGTGGCTATTCTCCAGGACGCTTCTCCTTCAATGTGAGAGGTGGCCGCTGTGAAGCTTGTCAAGGAGCAGGCCATGTTCAAATTGAGATGCAATTCCTGCCTGATGTCACTGTCCCTTGCGAAATATGCAAGGGGAGAAGGTACAATCGAGAAGCGTTAGAGGTCCGCTTCAAAGGGAAGAATATCGCTGAGATTCTGGACATGACCGTGGATGAAGCTCTAGCTTTTTTTGAACACTTCGCTAGAATTAGGAGCAAACTGGAGACGCTTCGCGACGTTGGTTTGGGCTACATTTGTTTGGGGCAGCCAGCGCCCACCCTTTCTGGAGGAGAAGCACAGCGAGTGAAATTGGCTACCGAGCTATCCCGTCGCTCTACAGGCAGAACGTTATACATACTCGACGAGCCAACCACGGGTCTTTCCTTTCCTGATGTTGAATACCTCTTGCGGGTGCTGCAAAGGCTGGTGGATTGCGGGAACACGGTAATCGTCATTGAACACCACCTTGACGTAATCAAGAATGCTGATTGGGTTATCGACCTTGGTCCTGGGGCTGGTGACGAGGGTGGCCATATTGTAGCCAGTGGCACACCTGAAGAGACAGCATCGAATGAGAATTCGTTAACGGGACAGTACCTGCGTGCTATGTTGGCAAGCACAAGAGAATATGCTTGTAAGGTGTAGATATGGATAGAGAGGAAGTCCTCAGTTCCATCCAAGCCAATGTGCAGGATAAGGACGCAGTGAATCACATGTTAGCTACGGAGGCAATCATGCGTGCTTTGGCCAAAAGGCTGGGGCAAGACGAGAACGAATGGGGACTTACCGGACTCGTTCATGACATCGATGTGGAGCTGGTCAAGGATGACCCGAATAGCCACAGCAAGCTGGGAGCCGACATAGCACGAGAGCTTGGAGCTAGCGAGAATATGGCTCATGCTATTCTATGCCACAATCAAGCTCATGGCGTTCCTCGAGAGACAGAATTGGATAAGGCCCTTTTCTGCGCCGAGTCCCTGAGCGCGGTCATTACTGCTGCCTTAATCCATCAGGGGAGGCCAAGAGCGTTGACCACTGAAGCGGTGAAGAAGCGTCTCCACAGGAAGGGATCTGGCGCTGGAGCCAACTTGGAGCAAGTGGCTCAGTGCCGCGAGATTGGGCTGGAGCTTGACGAGTTTATCTCCTTAGGGCTTGAGGCGATGAAAGGCATCGCTTCAAACCTGGGAGTGTAGCACTTCTAGCTTATCACAACCCTTGGCATCATCTTGGCTGCTTGACATACCTTATGAGACTTGTCACCATAACTGTAAGGAGGTTCATTCCGGTCATAGAGATGCTTCATCAGGGAGAACAGAGTAGACTAAGAGCAAGCTTGAGCGAAGAGGCTACAGCCTTGGCCATGCAAAGTCGCTGGCAAGAAGCAGTGATGGCTAATAGGAACATTATTGAGAAATTTCCCACTGATGTCGAGGCTCATAATCGTCTTGGCAGGGCTTCAGCAGAGCTAGGGGAGTTTGCTCAGGCCAAAGAAGCTTATGCGAAGGCCCTGGAGCTTGCTCCTAACAACACCATCGCCAAGAAGAATCTTGCTCGCCTAGCCATCTTGTCTGAGCCCAAGGCGGCGTCAGTTAGCGAGCATCACAAAATTGCCCCGGAGCTTTTCTTGACAGACATGGGTGAAGGTGGCGTAGTCAAGCTCTATCGTCCGGCTCCGAAGGAGGTGCTGGCCAAGATAGCTGTTGGAGATCAAGTGAAGTTGAGGGTAAAGGGTCAGAGGCTAATAGTAGAAGATATCCAAGGAGAGTATTTGGGTGAGGTAGAGCCGAAATATGAGTCTCGCCTCATCAAGTCAATAGTGAGTGGAAGCGAGTTTGCTGCGGCCATTCTTAGTCTGGAAGAAAATGAAATAAAAGTCATCATGAAAAAGCTTTACCAACACCCAGACGAACCAAGACATCCAATCTTCCGCGCTAAACCTGCTAAGGATCTTCACCCCCATGTCAGAGACAGTCTTCTTAGGCCGAGCTTGGCCGAGGGGGAAGCCCTTGAAGAGGAGGAAGAAGCCTTACCAGAAGGCTTCTCTATCGTTGAGGAAGCTTCAGAGGAGGAATAATGGAAACTGGCACAGTGAAGTCTGTGGCTATTGAAGAAGAGATGAAGAGCTCCTACTTGGACTATGCCATGAGTGTCATTGTCTCTCGAGCTTTGCCTGACGTTCGTGACGGCTTGAAGCCAGTGCAGAGGCGTATTCTATATGCTATGGATGAGATAGGACTACGGCATAATAGCCCCTACAAGAAAAGCGCCCGAATAGTGGGCGAGGTTTTGGGCAAATATCATCCCCATGGGGATGCTCCCGTATATGAGGCTATGGTGCGCATGGCACAAGATTTTTCCCTAAGATATGTCTTGGTTAATGGACAAGGCAACTTTGGTAGCGTTGACAATGACCCACCAGCAGCCATGAGGTACACCGAAGCCAAGCTTGCCGAAGTTGCCCAGGAAATGTTAGCTGACATAGACAAAAACACCGTCGACCTAGTTCCCAATTTCGACGATTCTCTCAAAGAGCCCTCTGTATTGCCAGCTAGGTTGCCCAACCTGTTGGTTAATGGTTCCTCAGGCATAGCTGTAGGCATGGCAACCAATATCCCCCCTCACAACCTGGGTGAAATATGTGACGGCCTTGATTGTCTAATCGATAACCCACAATGCACAGTGGATGAGCTAATGCGTTTTGTTAAGGGACCAGATTTCCCCACCGGTGGTGTGATTCTGGGTGAGGAAGGTATTAGAAATGCCTATGCCACAGGCGAAGGGAAAGTGGTAGTCCGAGCCAAAGCAACCGACGTAACTTCGAAGGGAGGTGGGAGGCAAATCGTTGTCACTGAGCTTCCTTATCAAGTGAATAAGTCGGCTTTGGTCGAGAGGATAGCTGAACTGGTCAAGGGGAGGAGGATTGATGGGATAGCCGAAGTGCGTGATGAATCGGATAGGGAAGGCATGCGACTTGTCATTGAACTCAAGAAGGAATCGCAAAGTCGTCAGGTGCTTAACAATCTCTATAAGAACACCTCGATGCAATCCGCCTTTTTCATTAATATGGTTGCTCTAGTTGATGGTCAGCCAAAACTGATTGACCTTAAGGAAGCCTTAGCCTGCTACATTGATTTTCGTCGCGAGGTTGTCACCAGGCGTTGCAGGTTCGAGCTTCAGAAAGCTAGAGAGAGGGCGCATATCCTGGAAGGGTTCAGGCTTGCCCTTGCTAGCTTAGAGCGAGTGATTAACATAATCCGACAGTCTGAGACAGTCGACTCTGCCCGCGCTGAATTGCAAGCAGCTTTTGATTTGTCATCCATTCAGGTTCAGGCTGTACTTGACATGCCGCTTCGCAGGCTGGCGCATCTAGAGCAGCAGAAGATAAGCGAGGAATATGCTGATTTATCAAGGAACATTTTGTACCTAGAGGATGTGCTGGCAAATCCAGAAAAGCTGTTGTCTCTTATTAAACAAGATATCGTCGAATTGAAATCCAAGTATAGTGATGCTCGACGTACTCGAATCTGCGAGGAGGAAATCGGAGAATTCCGTAGAGAGGACCTTGTTTCTCACCAGCAAATGGTAGTTACCTTGAGCAATCAAGGGTTCATAAAAAGGATTCCTGCTACTACCTACCGCCTGCAGCACCGTGGGGGGAAAGGGGTTATTGGAATGGCGATGCGGGAGAGCGATTTTGTAACTCACCTTGTGGTGGCAGACACACACGATAATTTGCTTTTCTTCACTAAGCGAGGGAAAGTCTATTGCCTGAAATGCTACCAGATACCTGAGGGCGCATCTCGCACCACTAAAGGCACAGCGCTGGTCAACGTGGTCCCTATCGATCTCAAAGATGAAATAACTGACCTCTCGGTCATAACAGATTTTCCCTCCAATATGTTCTTAGTAATGGCTACCAGGAGAGGGCAAATAAAAAAGACCCGTCTAGATGAGTTTTCCTCGATAAGAAGGAATGGTCTTATTGCTTGCAGACTCAGCGATCGAGATGAGTTAGTGGCGGCAAGCGTGGTTGCCGATTCAGATGAGGTCATTTTGGTCACTCAAAAAGGACAGGCGGTTAGATTCAGGGTGGGGAACTTAAGGACCGCGTCTCGAGCCAGCGGCGGAGTTCGCGGCATCCGTGTCAGCAATGACCAAATCATCAGCATGAGCACCGTCTTTCCCGATGCTTATCTGCTCACAGTCACGGAAAATGGTTTTGGTAAGTCTACACCCGTGAGAAATTACCCTGTCCACAAGCGTGGTGGCAAGGGAATACAAGCCCATAAACTCAACGAGAAAACGGGCAAGATCGCTGCATGCAAACAAGTTTCACCCAATGGACATCTATTGATGGTATCAACTGGAGGCAACATAGTGTGTATTCCCATGGAGCAAGTTCCAATCCACCGTCGGAGTAGTCAGGGAGCACGCTTAATGTCATTAGCTAAAGGGGATAGCATACTCTCTATCGCCACCTTGGCTCAGTTTGTCTAGGCTCCGCCCTGAGGAGTTTTTTCGCGCTGAGAGCCTACAGAGGGGAATTTAGGGAAGAAGTATGGGGGATATTCTTCGGCAGCTAGGTTTGACTTTCATTCCCCTCTTTGTAGCCATGGATTCCATTGGGAATTTGCCCATCCTGATTGCTCTGACTCGAGACATGACGGCTTCACAGCGTAGTGGTGCAGTGCGCTCGGCGATGCTCACAGCTCTCGCCTTGGGCTTGGGGTTCATTGTCATTGGCAAGGCTGTTCTCCAATTCCTGGGCATTGAGGTAGCTGATTTTCTGATAGCTGGTGGCATCATTCTGCTGGTTCTGTCCGTCAAGGATTTGGTTACCGGAAAAATGATAGAGATTTCAGACTCATCAACCAGCGAAGCTGTAGGAGTCGTCCCCTTGGGCACGCCACTAGTCGCAGGACCGGCAGTGCTTACTACTCTGCTCCTTCTTATTGACCAGTATTCTATTGTCATTGTCGTGGTTTCCCTTACTATCAATCTGGCGATAACCTATCTTCTCTTCAGACAATGTAACCGGGTCGTGGGTTTTCTGGGTAAGAACGGAGTCACGGCTATATCCAAAATAGTCAGCTTGCTCCTGGCTGCCAT
>CAZHQV010000023.1:0-12482 GCA_964534285.1 uncultured Dehalococcoidales bacterium | reverse complement strand
GTAAGAACGGAGTCACGGCTATATCCAAAATAGTCAGCTTGCTCCTGGCTGCCATCGCCATAAGCCTGATTCGCCGGGGCGTTGTCACATTTCTGGGATAGTTTTATCATTATGTGTAGAGATCAAGTATAATAGCGCGAAGGAGGCGCGAAAGATGATATTGCGTGGAGAGTGGCCTGAAGTGGTTATTCACATGCAGAGAGAGGTGGAGCGGGTGATGGATGATGTTGCCAGTCGCAAACCACCGGCAGTCCGTTTCTCTCCTAGAACGTGGCAACCAGCTATAGATGTTTACGAGACTGGCAATGATGTAGTGGTTCTCATTGAGTTGGCAGGGATTAAACAGGATGAAATTGAAGTAATCGTTGATAACAATATCCTTACTATTAGAGGTTATAGGAAGGATAGCAAGCAGGGAATCAAGCGGACTTATTCCCAAATGGAGATTCTGTGGGGATCTTTTCAGCGAGAGATCCCCTTGCCTGCAAATGTGAATACAAATCAAGTTAAGGCCTTCTATGAGAACGGTTTCCTCGAAGTCATCTTGCCCAGGCTAAACAAGGAGAAAGCTCACCATATAGACATAAAAGTTAGCTAACTGGGGGCAGGAGTGGCTATCGCGCAAGAAACGAAAGAGACTGTGGGCAAGTCCCGTATCCCTGAAGAACTGCCCATCTTTCCCAACGATGAAGCCGTAGTCTATCCCTCTCTCATTGTTCCGTTGGCTACAGCCGATGAGAGAGTGATTAAGCTCATAGACGAGGCCGCTGCTGGGGACAAGATCATTGGCTTCTTCACACAGCGGGCGGGATCCACAGAAGCTCCTCCCGATAGCCTTCACTCCGTAGGCACCGCTGTCCTGATTGCTCGGATGCTCAAGTTGCCTGATAACTCGATTCGTGTCTTCCTCCAAGGCCTCTCGAGAATTGCCCTGAAAGAGGTCACGCAGGTTGAGCCGTACCTGAAGGCCAAGGTCGAGGTAATTGAGGATAAGCTCGAGAAGACCACAGAGCTTGAAGCGCTGGTTAGGAATCTAAGTGGGCTTTTTCAAAGGGTTGTTGAGCTGGCGCCCAATCTGCCCAGCGAATTGAATATCGCGGTGCTTAATATACCCGACCCTGGGAGCTTGGCTGATTTTGTTGCTGCCCACATTAACCTCAAGCTTGAGGAAGGGCAGGAGATTCTAGAGGCCATTGAGGTTGCCGAGCGAATAAGGAAGCTAACCGCGTTTGTCAACCGTGAGTTGGAAGTCTTGGAGTTAGGAAGCAAGATCCAGTCTCAGGCCAAAGAGGAGATGACTAAGGCGCAACGGGATTTTTACCTCCGGGAGCAATTGAAAGCTATACAGAAGGAATTGGGAGAGGCTGATGAGCGGACCTTAGAGATTAACGAGCTCAGAGAGAAGATTGTTGAGGCAAAGTTGTCTCCTCAAGCTAACAAAGAGGCGGAGCGGGAGCTCGACCGCTTAGCCAAGATGCCGCCAGCGGCTGCTGAATACACTGTGTCCCGTACTTACCTTGACTGGCTAATCAATCTTCCTTGGGCAAGAAGCACCGAAGATAATTTGGACATTGCTAGAGCTTCAAGCGTTCTCGATGAAGATCACTACAACCTGAATAAGGTAAAGGAGAGAATACTGGATTACCTGGCGGTGAGGAAGTTGAAGCCAGATATGAAAGGGCCTATTCTATGTTTTATTGGGCCTCCAGGGACGGGCAAAACTTCGGTAGGGCAGTCCATAGCTCGTGCTTTGGGAAGGAAATTTGTGCGCATCTCCTTGGGTGGTGTCAGGGACGAAGCGGACATCCGCGGGCACCGCCGCACATACGTAGGCGCTTTGCCTGGAAGGATCATTCAGGGGCTTCGTCGTGCTGAGTCTAACAACCCTTTATTCATGCTTGATGAGATCGATAAGTTAGGTGTTGATTTCAGAGGCGATCCTGCTGCTGCTTTGCTTGAAGTTCTCGATCCAGAGCAGAACTCCTCTTTTGTCGACCATTACCTTGATGTGCCCTTTGACCTCTCCAAGGTTATGTTTATCACCACAGGCAATATCGTGGATCCTGTTCCTGCAGCGCTGCTGGATAGAATGGAGGTAATTGAGCTGCCTGGCTATACTGAGGATGAGAAGCTCCATATTGCCAGGAAGTTTCTTGTTCCCAAGCAGCTCAGTGAGAACGGACTAATTCCACAGCGGATTGACATTGCCGATGAATCTGTGCTCGCTATTATCAGGAATTACACTAGGGAAGCGGGATTGAGGAATCTGGAGCGCGAAATTGGGACTATCTGTCGCAAAGTTGCCCGCCAGGTAGCCGAAGGAAAGGAAGAGCCAACCACGGTTACCCCGGATGAGCTCCATGATTACCTGGGAGCCAAGAAATTTCGCTACGAAATAGCGGAGAAGGCCGACGAGGTAGGTGTGGCTACTGGGTTAGCCTGGACCCCAACAGGTGGCGACGTCATCTTTGTTGAAGCTACGCTGGTTCCAGGGAAAGGCAATCTTACCCTCACTGGCAAGTTGGGCGACGTCATGCAAGAATCGGCGCGGGCTGCTCTCACCTATGCTCGCTCTGCATTCACCCGTCCTGAACTTGAGCGATACGTGCTCAATATACCGGATGATTTCTACGAAAAGAACGATGTTCATATCCATGTCCCTGCGGGAGCTATTCCCAAGGATGGGCCATCTGCTGGCATCACTATGGCAGTGGCCTTGGTGTCGGCTCTCAGCAAACGCCCTGTGAGTAGAGATACTGGCATGACTGGCGAAATCACATTGAGAGGCAAAATACTGCCCGTTGGTGGCATTAGGGACAAGGTATTGGCAGCTCATCGTGCCGGGCTCAAACGGGTTATTCTGCCCAAAGAAAACGAAAAGGATTTGGAAGAGATCCCCCAGCAGGTTAAGGAAGAGCTTCAATTTGTTCTCACAGACAACATCGATGAGGCACTTAGGGCTGCTCTAAAGGATTCAAGGGAGGCGCTTTAGGATGAAACTGATTCTAATTCCGGGATCGGGGGGTACGGAAGAAGTCTGGAAGTATCAGATAGAGTATTTCCCAAATGCTGAGGCTGTCAATCTTCCAGGTCACCCCGATGGAGAGCTCTGTACCAGCATTGAGGATTATACCGATTGGCTGTGGCGCTACATCCTCAAGCAAGGGTATTCACAACCGGTTTTGGCAGGTCATTCCATGGGCGGAGCAATCGTTCAGATGTATGCTCTGAAATACCCTAAGGATGTTAAGGGGATAGTCCTTATTGGCACCGGTGCCAGGTTGCGAGTGGCCCCAGAAATCCTCTCCGTGGTTCAGGAGGGCATAGAAAATCCTTCTGTCTGGGTGGAGAATTTCCTCGAAGTCCAATTTGCTCGTATTGACGCGGTAATGAAGAAACAAGTGACAAACAAAGCACTTGAACTTGGGGCCAGAGTACAGTTAAGCGATATGCTTTGTTGTGATAAGTTTGATGTGATGGACAAAGTCCACCAGATTGAAGTCCCCACACTGATTCTGTGCGGCAGCGAGGATGAGATGACGCCGCCAAAGTACAGTTCTTACCTAGCTGGCAGAATAAACGGGTCGAACCTGACGATGGTCGATGGTGGTACCCACTTTGTTTTTGCGGAAAAGCCTGAGGCTGTCAACCAGGCGATCGAGCGATTTGTAAACAGCCTTTAGCATGGGAGGTCCCCTAGCAAGCTATGTTTCCTTTGGCAAGTCGTTTGCCACCTTTGTAACCCGCAATTGCCGCATTTCCCGTAGCGGCAATCTGGGGTCTCTTTCCCTTGCCAAAGATTGTTGTACTCCCTCTTAAGGAATTCAGTGGTGACCCCGACATCGATGTGATTCCAGGGTAGTAGTTCATCCAAGCATCGCTCTCGATTAGCATAGAAGGCAATATCAACGCCGGCTTCCTCAAAAGCCTGAAGCCATTTGTCATAATGGAAGTGTTCGCTCCAAGCGTCAAACCTACAGCCCAGTTGCCAAGCTCGGTATATGACTCTGGTTAGTTGGCGATCACCGCGTGATAGGGCTGCTTCAAGCCTGCTGGCTCTAGTGTCGTGCCAGGATAGTCTGATTTGGTCTCGGCGCAACCTCCGTCGTAATAGGTCGTGCTTGTGAGCTAGCTGCTCTTCATCCTGCTGTGCCAGCCATTGAAAAGGGGTATGAGGCTTGGGAACGAGTGTCGACAGGCCAATCCTTAGATGAGGACGTTTCCTCTTGTCTCTTCGGAAATTAAGTATTCTTCGTGCCAATTCAGCAATGTTTTCCACATCATCCATAGTCTCCGTAGGTAAACCAAGCATAAAATATAGTTTGATGCTTGCCACACCTTTGTCAAAAAGTTCCGCCATGACATCCAGTATGAGCCCTTCAGGTATGTCTTTGTTGATGGCGCGCCGCAGTCTTTCGCTTCCAGCCTCAGGGGCGAAGGTCAAGTTGATTCTGCCTTGGGGCAACAACGAGTCTATCAGTTTGGTTACCTTCTCATCCAAGCGAAGGCTAGGCAAGGATAGCATTAGACCATCCTTACGGTGCTGCTGTGACAACGTGCTGACGAGCTCCTGGATGTGCGGATAGTCTCCAGTGCTCAAGGAAAGCAAAGATATGTCGCCATAACCACAATTGTTGCTGATTCTGTTTACGGCATCTATTACCTCTTCTAGCTTGCGTTCTCGCACCGGTCGATAGATCATCCCGGCCTGACAGAAACGACAGCCTTGAGTGCAACCCCGTTGGATTTCCACAGAGCCATGGTCATGTACTACTTCAACGTAAGGAATGACAGGCTTGGCAAAGTGAGGTGGGAGTTCAGTAATTATTCTGCGTTCGATCTTTGGCGCAGCTTCAGTTGTCTTCGGCACCAAGTTGGCTATCTTGCCGTCTATTTCATATTCGACTTTGTAGAAACCGGGGACATAGACACCTTGAAGTTTGGCAACTTGCTTCAATAGCTCCCTTCTGTCTGCCCTATACGCCCGGACGGCTTCCATTAGCTCAAGTATTATTTCCTCCCCTTCGCCAATTACGAACAGGTCAATGAAATCAGCCATTGGTTCAGGATTAAGAGCACAACTGCCCCCTGCTATCACCAAAGGATGACGAAACTCCCTCTGCGAGCTAAATAAGGGGATTTGAGCCAAATCGAGGATGTTTAGAACATTGGTATAGGTGAGTTCATAGCCCAAAGAGAAGCCGATAATATCAAATTCCCTTAGTGGGTGTTTGGATTCTAGGCTGAACAAGGGGATGTCCTGTTTCCGTAGGATCGCCTCCATGTCTACCCACGGGGCATAAATCCTTTCTGCCAAAACATCTGGCTGACCATTGAGTATTTCATAGAGTATGGATACTCCCAGATTTGGCATCCCAATTTCATAGGTGTCGGGATAGCATAATGCAATCCTAATGGGGGTTGTATCCCAGTCCTTCCTAGTGCTGTTCCATTCACCGCCCGTGTAGCGGGCAGGTCTGGAGACCTGGTTCAGGATGCTTCCAAGGCTTGTCATACCGTGATACGTTTCCTTGAGCATTATAGCCCGCCACGGTTCCACCTTCAACAATAGAGGGAGTATCTTGCAGCTTGGCTTCTGTCAGTCTAGGCGCGCCATAGGAGGAGAAGTTCTTACAGCCTCCTTGCTTCGGTCTGAGCAGCAATTTGCCATTAGTTCGCCTTTTGGGTGGAAAAGTGTTGCCGGCGAGGCCAAATGATACTTTGTGCCCACAAGCTGGAATGATACCCCTCGGGGTTGGGTCAAAGAGAGTAGGATGCCGCCAAGGTTCCTCTCTCTTGATGATGCAAAGTAGGTCGAAGAGGAACTGATCCTTGTGCCATAGTCTTGCTGTCCGACGGGACGGATATGGAGGCTGACCCTGGAGGCCTCCTTGGCACATTCCTTCGGAATGGAACAGGTCGCTCGGTTCAGGCTGAAGCTTTTATCTTTGCCTACCTTTCTCCCTTGCCTAAGAGGGAGAACACGATCCGGCCTGGCGGTGTCTCGCGGCCTCAAAGCCGACGAAGTGCGTCGGGTGGGGGGATACATCCGCTGTCCCGTTCAATCTGTCTTGGAGCAAGACGGAGATTCGGCGAATTGATATGAATCCAGCATACTGCCATCTGCTGGGCTGGCTATTCTACGTCAGCCGAAAGCCGATCTTGAAGCGTGTGTTTGCCAGATGCCTTTCCTGGATAGTCGTGGAGCGTGGTTGTCTGTATTAAGCATCGAATTGAGCGCGCCCTGAAGGTAGGCAGGACGGCGTGACCTAAAAACAGCCAAGACCCCATGATTAACGCTTCTCAGCACTCTGCTTACTAGGGTATTCTCAGCTGTGGTGGGAACAGTGGCTCGTGTCTTACGTCAATAGGTATGGGATATCGGATCCCGGTTCGATGAGTGGCTTCAAGACCGGTCATAACTTGAGCTAGCAATCCGCCAGGTATGGTGAAAACGAACTCATCATCCTGCACCATGCCCCAAACCCTGTCGCCGTTTCCGGGCAGTACTACCCTCGGCTCTTTGGTCTTGATTGTCTGCAGCACTCCCTCATTGCAGACGCCGAATTTGCCACTGAAGATGGAGGGTAGACTCGTACCCTTTTCTCGGGTCGCCCCATGCACTAGTCTCATTAGTTGGGCGGAATTGCAGAATACTATGACCAAGTCCGGGTCAAATCTGCTTAGCTCGAGGGGCGAGAAAACGACGCCAGCGTATTGCCCTTTGTTCAGTTTGAACTGCTTGGTAGCTTCCATAATTGCCTGTATTGCATCGTCGTTCGTTCCATAGCTCATTGCTTTCATGAAATCAGCCAAGATGGTCTCGTTTTCCGTCTCGGACTCGCTCCAACCGTAAAGGTACGCCGCGACAGGGCAGGCATTATCCTCGGCCGTCATACCGACAGTCCAGCCATACTTACGAGCCAGAGCTATAGCGACGCAGATGGTTGACTTGAACCCCATATCTGTGAAAGGACGTCTGGTTCTTTCGGGAAACTCGTCAGGGCTTTGCACCATCTTCACGCCAATAGGGAACGTCTGTGGCCTGATGAGCCTATTCAAAGCTTGTGCGCTTTGGTTCCAATCCGTCATAGTGGAAACTATAGTGGCGCTCTATGGTTGTTGAGGCAGCCTCTCCCCTTCTGCCAGCGCCATTGTACGTGGTGTGGAGAGCGATTGTCAACTAGTTCTGGGCTTGATATCCTTGCCATTAGCATAGTGGTTGGGGGGCGTTGCCGAAGCCAACCCGGAATGAGGTTCCTCGCTCGCGCCACGAAGAACTTCGGCAACCTAAAGGGCGGCATGAGACTGCCTACGCGCGCTTACAATGTTCCCGGGTTTGGTTGACCGCGGTGACAGTCGGAAGCCGTCATACGCGCCGTGGTCTCTCGGTAATGCGAACCGGGTACGGACCCCTCGAAGTGAGGCGAAGGATGTAGACCTATGGTCGTACGTTCCTGTCCTTCTGAGGTGCTGGCTAATTGATTTCGCCTGTTGCTCTGGTGCAAACAGGCAGCTTCATGTGGCCAAGGGCCCATTGCAATCACTGATTTTGGGACGCTGAGGCGCTAACGTTCTTGCAATTGGGAATCCTGACTGCTAGAATAAGCCGACGCTAGTAGTATAAGGTTCAGCTATGACAAACTCGCTTGTGTTGGTTCTCAATCAAGGCTATGAGCCCCTGAACTTGTGCCGTGTGCGTCGTGCCATAGTGCTGGTCTATCGTGGCAAAGCGGAGGTGGTGGAAAACAGCAGAGGAGAACTTCACTCCGTTAGCCAAGTATTCCAGATACCTTCGGTAATCCGCGTTGCTCATATGATTAGACCCCCTCATGATCGAAGAAAGTTGACTAAGCTTGAAGTGTTTAATCGGGATCGGTATGCTTGCCAATATTGTGGTCGAGAGACCAAGGAACTTACCTTAGACCACGTTATTCCAAGGCGAAGGGACGGGGAACACACTTGGGAAAACGTGGTTAGTGCCTGTATTCCTTGTAACCGCCGCAAAGGTGGGCGCACCCCGGAGGAAGCTGGAATGAAACTGATACGCCGGCCACGGGCGCCACGCAGCAATGGTTTCTACATTCCCTATGGTTATCTGCACCACCACGGCGAATGGCAAAAATACCTGTTGCAATAACTCTCTAAGCTAGGTCTGCAAGGCTTTCCCCGAGTCTACCTCATCAAGAAGCAACTCTGCGCGCGTTCCGTCCTCCAGTCTTAGCGTTACGGTTTCCTTCAGAAGGTTGCTATCAACTACCTCACCTTTGCCTAACGGTGTTGACACCTCCTGACCTATCTGAGGCATTCTTTCTTTGATTTGCGCATATTGCTTGGTTTCGTAACCAAGACAACAGAGAAGCCGACCACATAGGCCCGAGATCTTCGTAGGATTCAGAGCCAGATTCTGCTCCTTGGCCATCCTAATAGAAACAGGGAGGAAGTCACTAAGGAACGTCTGACAGCACAAAGGATAGCCACACCTACCGATTCCTCCCACTAATCTAGCCTCGTCTCTCGGCCCTACTTGCCTCAATTCCACTCTTGTCTTGAGGCTGCGGCTCAGCCTCCTTATTAGTTCCCGAAAGTCGACCCTCTCTCCCGCACCAAAGAATACAGTAAGGTGACTGCCATCAAGATTATAGTGAGCTAAGAGAGGTTTTATGGCTAGGTTCAGCTTACTTGCCATTTCTTTGCATTTGACTAGTGCGTCCCTTCCCTTTTCCTGGTTCTGTTCAGCTTGCTCAGTATCCTCAGCCTGAGCTCGTCGTATCAATCTCACCAGCTCACTACAATCGTCTATTTCGGCTTGAGAGATAACAATTTTGGCCAAATCGAGGCCGTGAGAAGTCTCCACTACTGCATAGTCGCCAACTTTTACTGTGATCTCATCACCAGCATCGCAGTAGTACAACTTATCTCCTGGCCTAAAACGAACTCCTACTACCTTCACCATCAATAGTCCCCTTCCTTGGCATGCTAAGCATCAACACTTCAAGTGTCAGAAGCGCATTGGCGTTCTTGGAGATATCCTCAATTGCCGAATACAACTTGGCAATGAAGTCTTTGATCTCAGCCAAAGTCAGCTGTCTTGAAATTGCCTCTATAGTCTCTGCATAGTCAATGTTAGTGATAGCTTCTTTATAGCTACACTTGGTGAGCATGAAGTCCTGCCACAAGCCAAGCCATATTGGCGTAACCTCCGCCATGGTTCTTCTATCTTGGCTGAACTCCCTAGCTAGCTCCTGGGCGCAAGCGAACCTCTGCTGCAACCCAGCATTTAGCAGAGATATCAGCGTGTCTGTCCTTTGAAAGCGCTGCTTCAGTAGGTTATCATTGGCCAAAGCAGATAATGCCCAACCTAGGCAACCACGGCCCAATCGAGCCAGGAGTCTTGCCCGATCCAGGGGGATGCCATATGAGTCAACAAGTATTTTCTCTATTTGCTTGGCGGGCATAGGTCTCAGCGCTAACCGATGGCAGCGGGAAACAACTGTAGGCAAAAGCCGTCCTTCGTCACAAGCTAACAGAATCCATACCACTTTGGGCGGTGGCTCCTCCAAGACTTTGAGCAAAGCGTTGGACGCTTCATTCGATAGATATTCAGCGTCATCGATAATGAATACCTTACATTTGCCTTCATATGGCGGCAGATTGGCCAAGCGCCGGGCTTCTCTGACATCATCGATGCTGATTTCTGTTTTGGAGTCCAATCCTATGGGGATAACATCAGCATGCTTGCCTTCAAGAATTCGACGACAAGAGCGACACTGGCCACAAGGTGGTTCGAAGCCCTCGCAGTTCAGGGCTTGAGCTAGATTAAGGGCTAAGGTTCTCTTGCCTACATGGCGTGGTCCCACAAAAAGATAAGCATGAGCTATGCTACTCTCCTTGAGGCTACGATCCAACAAAGCTAAATCTCTATCTTGGCCTATGACTTGCCACACGTTTACTCCACGTCCAGCCTCGTTAGGTCTTCATAGCTTTCTCGGCGTCGGACAAGACGCGCTTCACCATTCTGCACCATGATTATGGCTGGCTTGGGCATGGCGTTGTAGTTGCTTGACATGGGAATCGAATAAGCGCCGCAAACCGCTACGGCGATGATATCGCCGGAACGGACCGAAGCCAAACTGGTATCCCTTACTAGCACATCGCCTGATTGGCAGAGCTTACCGGCGATCGTGACTATTTCCTCTTCTGCATCTGAAGCTTTGTCGGCTACCAGAGCCTCCTGTTTGGCTCCATAAAGCGCAGGGCGGATGTTGTCTGAAATGCCGCCATCAATGCAAACCCACTTTCTTATCCCGGGTATTTCCTTTATTGCTCCTACCCTATATAGTGCCACCCCAGCTTGACCTACAACTCCCCTCCCTGGCTCGATGACAAGTCGAGGATTCCCCAATTCCAGAGCTGCGGCAAGATCATCCAGTTTGTCAGTGATAGCCTTTGCATAGTCAGCTATGCTGGGTACAGGAGAACCGACGGTGTATTGAGCAGCAAAGCCGCCACCGACGCTAAATTCGCTGAGTTGAAAGCCAGACTTTCTTTCCGCTTCCTTGGCAAAGTGAAGAACAAGCTCCATAGCAAGCTCGTAGGGCGCTACCTCAGGTACAGGAGAGCCGAGGTGGAAATGCAAGCCCAAGAGCTTAAGGTTAGAAGATAACTTAGCCTGGCGTACACCCTCTTCGGCTTGCCCAGTGGCCAAAGGAAAGCCAAATTTGCTGTCCAATACCCCTGTAGTGGTGTGTTGATGCGTGTGAGGATCGACTCCCGGGGTGATACGAAGCAGGATACTCTGGGTAGTGCCCTTTTCCTTGGCCAGTTCGTTGAGTAGCTCAAGCTCATAAGAATTATCCACCACGACTCGACCAATGCCCCAGTCCAGAGCTAGCCTCAGCTCATCCAACGTCTTGTTATTGCCGTGGAAGTACATCTTGTCGAAGGGAAAACCCACTGAATGCGCAATGCTAATCTCGCCACCGGAGACAACATCAAGCCCCAAACCCTCCTGCTTGAAGATAACAGCCAAAGCTTTATTCAAGAAAGCCTTAGAGGCATAGATTACTAGAGTATCAGTATACTGTTTTGAGAATTCCGATCTGAATTCGCGACACTTATGGCGCAGAGTGAACTCATCGAATAGGTAAAGCGGCGTACCGAATTCCTTGGCCAGGTCGACAACATCGCAGCCGCCGATACAAAGATGGCCTTCATTATTCACATCGGCTGTTAAGGGAAAAAGGGAGAGCTTTGCTACTTCGTTCATATTCAAACTCACTCTTCCTTTCGAGCATGCAGACAATGCTTCTTGCTAATCGCGTAGCGTCTCTAGCTTCTTGGGGATCATGGAGATACCGTCGATTCGCTTATGAAACCAGGCCTCTTTGCCTACAAGCTGGAAACATGACATGGCATATTGCTTCGAGTTCTACCCAGACCAACAAGTCCCGTTGTGAAGAAGGGCTTGCACTGCTATTAAGCGAGGGCCAGGATTATGCTACCATTAATGTGAGGGAAAAATCAAGGGGAGGCAGGCTATGTCAGGGAATCGCGAAGGGTCATCTCCACTACCTCTTGCAAGTTCAGGAATACAGTGCCCTGGTGGGACTACTTGTCAGAAGGGACTGATGGAGCTGCTGCAGCTTGTGCAAAACGGCTATTCGAGAGCTAAGCAACAGCTAGAGGAAGTCTATGAGGTCTTCAGCAACAGAGAGACAACTGTCAACCAGCAGATTCAGGCTATGCTAACGGCCGGCGGCATAGCAACTCAACTGATTCATGGAAGAGAGGCCGTTCAAGACGTCGATGATGTTGCCGTGAATAGGCAAGGACTTGCTGTGCCGTCGCAGACTCTCGTTTCCCGGTCGGCAATATCCTTCAGGGTGTATTGTCTGGGTAGATTTGAAGTCTACTCGGGGCAAAACAAAGTTGACCAGTGGCGTAGCCTCAAAGCGAAGTCACTGCTCAAATTCCTCGTAGCGCATAGAGGGAGGTACATCCCTAAGGATGTTCTAATGGAGGCCTTGTGGCCAGGGTATCCTCCTGAAGCTGCCAACAACAACTTGAAGGCAGCAGTATATGCCCTGAGGCAGACAATCAGTTACTCTGGACTTGAACCTGGGCGTAATAACAGGAACGGGTTTTTGCTTCTCCTCTTTTCGGAAGGGTTCATGCATTGCTTTCTTTGTGGGCCTCGTGAGAGCATAGACGGCAAGTGTTGTTCCACCGAGCATTGGCTGCTGGTTAGTGGGTGGTTCGGCGGCTACTCAGAATCTGGGCATGCCAATCCACCCAAGCCCAGCTACTCTTCTTCAATGGTTATTCGCACTATGGTATCGCCCTGCTCAATTTCTTCGAGGACATCCATGCCCTCTATCAGCTGACCAAATACTGAGTGCTGACCATCAAGGTGGTGCTGGGGGCTATAAGTAATGAAAAACTGGCAGCCATTGGTATCGGCACCGGAATTAGCCATTGAT
>CAZHQV010000022.1:886-20621 GCA_964534285.1 uncultured Dehalococcoidales bacterium | reverse complement strand
GGGTTGATAATCCCATCGTCAGGCCATCAATTAATGCCGTGGCAATGACCTATAAGCTCGCCCATGAGCCCGGCAATCAGGCTTTGGCGACCACGAACTCAACGCTCATTGGAAAGGAGATAAACAGATTCAATTCTCTCTTTGAGAGCAAAGATGATATGGTTGGCAAAGTGAGATTGCAGAGAGAGCTGGGCCAGAGGACTGCCTGTTGTTTTCAGAGATGTGTAGGACTGGACGGGATAAATGCTGTTTTCAGTACCAGCTACGAGATTGACCAAAAACACGGGACAGAGTATCACCGGAGATTCATAGAGTGGCTGAAGTATTGTCAGGAGAGTGACCTTTGTATTGCAGGTGCTATGACTGACGCCAAGGGTAACCGGGGCGTAGCTCCAAGCAAGCAAGATGACCCAGACATGTTTGTGCATATGGCAGAACGGAGGAGTGATGGCATTGTCATAAGGGGAGCAAAAGCAAACATAACTGGAGTTGTGAATTCGCATGAGATGCTCATTATGCCGACTCTCCGCATGCGTGAAGGCGATGAAGATTATTCGGTAACCTGTGCCATACCGACTGACGCTGAGGGCGTGACGCTCATATATGGAAGACAACCTTGTGATACGCGCAAGCTTGAAGGCGGTGAGATCGATGTCGGCAACTATGATTTCGGCGGACAGGAGGCATTGATCGTTCTTGACAATGTCTTCGTCCCTTGGGATAGGGTCTTCATGTGTGGTGAGACCGGATTCGCCATCATGCTCGTGGAAAGATTTGCCGCGTATCATAGGCAGAGCTACGGTGGCTGCAAGCCGGGCATTGGCGATGTACTCATTGGAGCCGCATCATTGATGGCTGCCTACAACGGGGTCCGTGGGGCTGCCCATATCAGAGACAAGCTTGGAGAGATGATCCACCTTGTTGAAACAATACACGCCTGCGGACTAGCTTGTTCTTACGAGGGATGGAAGACCATGGCGGGTAATTACCAAGCCAATACACTTCTGGCCAATGTATGCAAGCAGAATGTGACGAGGTTTCCCTACGAGCTCTGCAGGCTTGCTGAAGACATAGCCGGCGGTATCCTGGTCACAGCGCCCTCTGAAAAAGACTTTAGACATCCCGTGATAGGAGAATATATTGACAAGTACTTGAAAGGGATACCTGATGTGCCTACGGAGACTCGATATCGTATGCTGATGCTTATCCATGCCATGACCAAGGGGCAGATATCTCCCAGCTATCAAACGGAGTCGATGCACGGAGCAGGCTCGCCTATGGCGCAGAGAATAATGATTGAGCGTGAGACGGACATGAACTACAAAGAGAAGCTTGCCCGCAGTCTAGCGGGCATCGATGAAAGGGAAGACGTGCTAGGTTAAGCTCGGTTAATAGCGCTGGCCTTTTTTGAACCTGTCTCAGAAGCCTCCAGACCTTAACCGTCTCTCTTAAGAGGTCGTCTGGCAACTAATCCTGTCATTCTGAGCGAAGCGAAGAATCTAGACCCTTCGCTAGCGCTCAGGGTGACATGATGAGCTCTCTCTTAAGAGCTGTGTCAATTCTTTCCAAGATACTCTGGGAATTCTCTGCCCCATCTAGGCTCTATCTATCCGTATACTAACCTTAGCTGGCTCGATTCTACCGCTTCTCCACCCTCACCCACAGCCTTTCGCCATCGGTAATGAACTCGATGGTGCCGTCCTGTGACGTAAGATAAACCCTCTCCTCGCCCAGCTCTTGCTCCAGCCTGTCTACCACCTCCGGGCTCGGATGGCCAAAGGGGTTATCTGCTCCTACGGAGATGACAGCTATTTCAGGGTCAACTGCCGCCAGGAATTGTGGGGTGGTGGACGTCTTGCTGCCATGATGGGCAGCTTTCAGCACCGTGGATGTCAAATTGGCTCGCTGTCGCACAAGCTCAAACTCAGCCTCTTGCCTTATATCAGCAGTAAGCAAGAAGCTGACCTCCTGCCAACTGAGCCTCAGCACTACTCCATTGTTGTCCACGTCGCTGCTGGTCCCTTGGAAGAACTCTGCTGGTGGGTTAAGCACTTCTATCTTTAGGTCGTTGCCTAAGTCAATCTCCTGTCCTGCCCTGGCTATGTTGTGCTTGATTCGCCTCTGCTCCACAAGCTCGAGCCATTGGTGATAGATGGAGGAGTCATAAGGCACCCCTGGCTCGAGCACTTGCTCCACTTTGTATCGCTCAAGGACCTCCACCAAGCCAGTGATGTGGTCGGAGTGAGGTTGGGTACATACCATGAGTTCTATGGTTCTATCCCAGAAAGGAAGCTTCTCGCTCAATTCCAAGTTTATCCTCTGGGGGTCAGGCCCACCATCGATGAGGACTTGCTGGCTTCCCTGCTGAACAAGGATTGCGTCTCCCTGTCCAACGTCGAGAAAACTCACATGGAGTTTGTCATCCGGCATGGTCAGGAGTACCGACCAGACCAGAATGACTACTACCAAAAGGGGAGGGATAGCCCACTTCCTGGGCAACCGTGACCAGGGTTTGGCGATGCCTCCAGCCATTTTCTTCACTCCCGAAGCTAAGCTGGATGAGAAGCCAGCTAGCTCTTCTCTACGGCCAAGGTATACCATAATTAGTGCAAGAAAAACATAATATACGTATACCCAGACTTGCCAGGTGTGACCAGCAGCTACCTCGAACGAGGAGAAAGGCAAGGCATCAAAAGCCTGGACCACAAAGACCAGATAGCTGAGAAAGACCCATGCGATCCAGCCAAGTATCTGGGCGAGGAGCGGCGCAAAAAGCCCGGCAAAGGCGACCAGTGCTGCTGTGACTATGATAGCAGGCAAGGCCGGCAGGGAAAAGAAAGTTGCGGGCAAGCCGACTAAGGAGACAACGCCGAAGTTGTAGGCTATGAGCGGCCAGGTCGCCACAATGGCTGCCAGGCTCAGGGCCAAGGCATCGGTAACGAAGTTGCCCGCGGTTGTTAATGATTGCCTGTCCCGAGACAGGGCCATGACGCCTCTTCTTCCCCACGCCTGAAAGTAAGGAAAGAGGAGAATAAGACCTGCCATTGCCAGAAAGCTCAGTTGAAAGGAGACGCTCCACAGAATTTGAGGCTGGATCCCAACCATCACGGCAGCAGCGAAAGCCAGGGCAGTAATGGCGTTTCTTTGCCTTCCCAGATACTCAGCCATCAGAAACAGGCTTCCCATGATTGCCGCGCGAACTACCGGTGGGCGCATCCCGGTGAGTAGAACGTAGAGCCAGATAGTGACAAAGGCCAGCCAGATGTATATGGAGCGGTGCCGGCCAAAAAGCAAGACGCCAAAAATGAGGACCATTCCAATGACGATTCCGACGTGTAGGCCGGAAATGGCCAGCAAGTGTGCTGTTCCTGTTCGGGAAAAGGCTTGACTGAGGGAATCAGGTATGTTGCTCCTGATTCCAAGCAGAATACCTTGTGCTAGCGACCCTTGTGGCTCGGGCAAGGCTTGGGCCAGGGAATCGGAGAGCCGCCCCCTGAAGGAGTAAAGCCATTCCAATGGCGCAAAACCTTGGCCTCTATCTAGTATCTCCACCTTGGGATAATAAATGACGGAGTAAATTCCCTGCTGAGCCAGATAGCTTCTGTAGTCAAAGTCATCAAATGGGACTGGCGTCTCCAGCTCCCCCCTCACCTGGAGCATATCGCCGTAATGATAGGCAGGGTACCTGGGCAGTCGAATCAAAGCGGTTCCAGAGACCTCTTGTGTTTCACCCTCGATGCTTATCTCGCTGGCTGAGAGTTCTAACGAGCAAGACCTGGCTTCGACATCTGGCTCGTCTGCCACCATTCCTTGGATCTCAGCCGTTCCTTTGTCGTTGTAGAAGCACAGGGAGTGCTCATCTATCTGAGGCAAGCTTGACGCGAAGCGTAAGCTGCCGCCGAGGAGTGCCAATAGGCATAGTGCAGCTACTATCAGGGTTTTCTTGCTGTTGGGCGCAAGAGGGATAAACAGGAGGGGAAGCAACCCAAAGGGGAGGGCAAATAACGGTATGCTAACCTTCGAGCCGAGGAATATGCCGATGACCCAGGCGCAGCTGATGTAGAGAAGCCACATAGGAGAGCCTTTAGTCTGACACGGTTATGTAGTCTCTTATCTTCTCGAACGTCCCCTCGCCAATTCCCGTAACCTGGAGCACGTCCTCAATGCGCTTGAAAGGGCCGTTTTCCTCACGGTAGTCCACAATCGCCTGCGCTCTGCCTTCGCCTATCCCCGGCAGGGCTTCAAGAAGCCAGGGCTCGGCACGGTTCAAGTCTATCTTCTGAGCAGGCTGTTCCTCACCTTCTTTCGGGATATAGATGCTGATAGCGCTGAGGTCTGCATCCGGTTCGACGCCGGCGTCACTGAGGAGGGCTTGCACCGTATCACCTTCTCCCAGAGAATAAGCGCCGGGGTTGCCTACCGCACCCCCAATATAGACCTCGCCGCTTAGCTGAGGAGACGTCCGCTGAGATAGTACGATCTCCTCAGGCTGGCTCTTGCTATGCTTCACCGCCAGCATCGTACCGCCAACCACCACGGCAATGACGAGGAAAACGGTGATAAAGAGGTAGAATTTGTCAGCACGGCTCATGATGCAGCTCCTTTCCTCTCCAAATTGCTTGGTCTACCCTGTGATGATAGAATTTCTCCTATGACAAAAGACTCCAGGGTGATAAGCACCAATCGCAAAGCTTACCACGACTATCATATCCAGGAAAGCCTCGAGGCGGGCGTTGTCCTTAGGGGTTCTGAGATCAAATCTGTCAGGGCTGGCAGGGTAAACTTGCGGGATGCCTACGCCAAGCCAGAAAACGGCGAGCTGTGGTTGTTCAACAGCCATATCGCCGGCTACGATGCTGCCAGCTACGGCAACCATGAGCCAACCAGGCCCCGGAAGCTTCTGCTCCACAGAAAGGAGATGGACGGCCTCATAAGCGAAGTAACGCAGCGAGGTTCGACCCTGGTGCCCCTTAGGCTCTATATCAAGCATGGAATTGCCAAAATACAGTTAGGGATTGCTAAGGGGAAAAGGGCTTATGACAAGCGTGAGGTTATTGCCCGGCGTGAGGCAGAACGGGAAATGGACCGGGCGCTTAAGTCCAGGAGGATGTGATATAATATATGGGCCAGAAGTATGGGGGCGCGTGGCTTCGACAGGGGAAGGCCTACAGGATTGCAGGCTGAGGTGCCGCCAACCTCACAAAACAGGTGGCAAAAAACAACTGGCGACAGACTAGTTGGCGTCGCAGCCTGATTAAGGCTGCGCATTCAACCCGGCCTCTCCTCGAAGGTTGGGATTGGGTGTCACAAAGTCGAGGTGCTCCGGTCCTGACGCCGATAGGGATTGGATAAGCAGGATTGGCTGGCCTGGCTGGATTCGGTCAGCAGATGAAGGTTGGGCGAGACGAGAGGAGCTGACTAAGCTTGTAGGATATTCTGGCAACCTTTTTCTGGACGGGGAGTTCAACTCTCCCCCGCCTCCACCAAGTAATTTAGAAGCGCTAGCTGTGTAAGGCTAGCTCCTTTCGTGTTTGGAGTAGGATCTAGTGGTGCCGCAGACAGTCGCCCTCCAGTCCGGGCCTTGTTTCGGCGGCTCAGTAGTAGGCAAAATGGAGGCCTGGGCCAGTGCGGGCAGCCCGTCCTTCCTTCTGGCGGTCGCTGATTCCTGGTGGGTGCCGTTTCTGGTAGGCATTTGAACAAGGACGAGAAGACAATCCTTACCGCAAAATCTCTATGTCGCCCTCCCTGGAGCGAGAATTGCGTTCCCGGATGGCATAGTCAGGCGCGGTTGAATACTCAGTGGCTATCTTCTCCGCTAGCGCGCCAGTCCTCGCTGGCATCCATCCTCCCGAGGCATAGTGGGTATGTTCATTTCAGACCAGTCTATTGTATATTTAAGGGGGCACCGTGGGTTCCGGGATGAACGAGAGACAGCAGCGAGAAATAGCCGAATCATTTGACGCCACGCCTGAGTTGCTACCCTTCATCCCCGAACTCCTCGCCGATCTATGGGCGCTGGGCAGCTCGCCACATGTAATGGTTGAGTTACTTCGTCCACTTGGCCTTCCAGCGGAGACAACGCGGGTACTGGACCTTGGCTGCGGCAAGGGCGCAGTCGCGCTCACCCTAGCTCAGCAATTCGGTTTTCAAGCCCTGGGGGTCGATTTCTTTGAGCCTTTCATACAAGAAGCTAGACGGCGTGCGGAGGAAATGGGAGTTTCCAGCCGGTGCCGATTCATATGCGCCGACTTGCGGGACGCGCTTGGTGAAGCCAGCGATTTCGATGTGGTTATCTACGCTTCCGTCGGCCGGGTGCTAGGGCGTTTGGATGAATGCGTAGAAAAACTTGGGCTGTGCGTCCATCCCGGTGGCTATATCCTCATCGATGACGTGTTCCTCATCAGTCGGAACAGGATTGAAAGCCCTTGGTACGAGCATTGTGCCAATCATGAGGTGACATTGCGACAGCTAACAGCGCATGGCGACGCTCTGCTGCATGAAGTGATTGTCCCAGCGGGAGATGTGAAGGCACTTAACCGACAGGCGACAGAACGCATGCGCAAGAGAGCAGCGAAGCTAGCCAGATTGCACCCGGCAGCCGCCGATTCCCTTTTCTGGTATGTGGAGAAGCAGGAGCGCGAGAGCGAGATAATGGAGGCGACGGTGACTAGTGCGGTGTGGCTCCTCCAGCGGGCTTGATTCTGGGTGTGTAGACGAGGAAAGCCATTACCCTTTTCCTATGACCAAAGGGCTATTGAAAATAGCGACAGGGGTGTTTAAGATGGGTTTGTCAAAAAGCCTGCCAAAGGTGGGACGCACGGTGGCACAAGGGCAATGCCGTAAATCGTCTAAGAAAGGAGGACAAAGGACATGAGATATGTAGTTGTGTTTTTGGTCTGCATCGGCCTTCTTCTGACCGGATTTTCTGTAGCAGCAGCCAAAGGCCAAGGCAAGCCATGGCATTCCGATATCGTGAATATCAAGGGGACAAAAGGTGATGACTGTTGTTTAGTTGCCTATGACCAGCTAAACACTCAGATACGGGCGTTTGCTGGCAATGATACTATTGACCTTACGGAAGCTGGTGGGCAGAATTATGTTGATGCAGGGCCGGGGAATGATTACGTGAAGGATAGCCCATTCTACGATACGATAAGGTTGGGTGACGGTGACGACACCGCTACTCATACTGGTGGTAACGACTTCACAGTTGGCGATCGTGGCAACGACCTTTTCGAGATCTATGTTGACCAGGTTCTAACTGCACCTGATCCACCATACGATGTTGGTGGACCTTTTGTAACCCGTATTGATGGCGGCGACGGCGTTGATACTGCCAGATTCATAATGACTCAGGAACAGATAGATGGTGGATACAAAGATGCCATAGCTGGAGCATTTGAGAGCTGGAGGCAGACAGATCCGAACGGAGAGCTCGACCTGAACGTGGCGACAGGTTCTTTGGACGAGCCCCTGAATATCATTCTGGACAGTATCGAGGTGTTAGAAATTGTGAATTGAACTATGGGGTGGGGCGGTGCATATTTCTGGCTGACCAGAGCCCACAAACACGACTTATCCGTGCCACGAAGTGGAATCTGCTGTGCAGGTTGCGTTAACTAGAATTCGCCCTAAATGATACTGTCAAGTTTGTGGGCTAGCCGCTTGCCCAAAAAACGGAGCCTGCTTCACTGCGATTTGCCTTCAGCTTTGGAACTGCACAAGACGGGCAGTTGCTACCTCTTTTTCATGATGAAGTACACCGAGCAGTACCGTCCGGGATTTTGCTTGACCATGTCTATCTCTCGCTGTTCAGCGTCTAGCAGCGCCACGACCTTAGGATTATCCCCGTGTTTCCCGCGGGTTTGGTGAATTCGCTTTTCCAGTGGGGCATAGTACTCATTCCACCACGTATCCTCGCCTAATACGAAATAGCCGAGCAAATCGTAACCGCGACTTGAGACTTGGTTCAGTTTCTCTGCGATATTGCCCACTTCATCATGAACCACGAGGAATCCATTTGGTTTTAGGAGGTGCCGCCATTCCCTAAGGCCTGTTTCAAAACCGATAATGAATATGGATCCCTCGGCCCAGATGATGTTGAAGCTCTCATCGGCGAAATCCATGTTGAGCATCGAGCAGTTCACAGCCTTGACGCGGTCAGAAAGCCCTGCCTGTTTGATCCTTCGGGCAAGTCTATCTAGAGAGGGCTGGTGGACGTCTATACCGATTATCTCCCCCCGACTCAACCTAGCAAGTTCCATCGTCGGGACACCTGAACCACAACCTATGTCCAGAATGCGGGGCCTGTCCAACTCAGGAAGCATGCGAAACGCCTTTCTCGTGTATTTACAGAGAGCTTCTCTTAATAGGTCTTTTTCTATCTGGAGTCCTGTCTCTTCACCCATTGAAGCAGGTCACCCTCCTGGGGAAGATGGATTTTGCCTACTGCAAATACATAGCAGGCTCGAGTCTCACCAGAAGCCATTTTCCCTGTGCAGACACGGGACCCAGCCTCTTGCCTATCAAGGGAGCCTCGAAGGCCTTCCTGCGTAGGTTATAATAGCCTTTTTCGTTGAATTGGGGAGCGGCTCTTTGCTGGTAGATCGTGGTCAATTTGCCGAGCCACAACCAGAAGGTGGGGCAGTTCGTACATGGCTTTGGCGTCCCACCCCTCTTGCTAATAGCGCTTCAGCTCTTTGTTCATAATGTTGGTGAACCGCTTATTGCTAATTGGAGCTTCAGCAGCGACTTTTCCGTTGTACACTATGCAGAAGCTTCCGAATGCGCATGGGCTATTCTGTGCATCCTGGCAGCTTCTTAGTTCGACTATGTTTGGTTTCATGCCGTATACTTTCTCTGCAGTTTCACTCATCTCTTTGACCCATTGTGCTACAGGTGGACACTGGTCTGAGTGCAGTATTGTCAGGCCCTGGCTGTATTGACTCAACTTCTTTTCCCAATCTCCTTTGAATCTCGGTGTGGGTGCGCTTTTGTTGAATTTCTTCACAAGCAGTTCAAAATCAGGTGGAGCTACATCAACAACTTCAAAGCCCTCTTTCACGAACAATCTCCTATCAGCCATCCACCCACCTTCACGAGTTACCACAGCAACCCCGTGCATGTTTCCCTTTCTGGCATCTGTTAGGCACTCATCCACCAAAAGCGAACCATAACCTTTTCCTTTATAGGCGCGTCTGAAACCAACGAAGATACAGTGAATGAACATGTATCCGCTTGCTTCAACTGGTCTCCAGCCAGATTCACCAGGGATGTATTCAATCATACCCTGAGTCCCATCCTCATCTGAGTACAGTGTCTTGATTCTCATGCCTTCTGAAAAGCGGTGTCTTAGCCACTCAATCTTTCGTCTTAGTCCTTCATGCTTGATATTCTTGTAGCCACAGGCTCCGTATTCAAGGATGTTGTCTAGGTTCGTGTCAATTATCTCTACCGCCATCTGCGGGTCTCTCCTTCATATGAATTACGTATGTAGAGCAAGATCGTTCGTTTGTCGAGCAACAGTCAGAACGTCCACTACGCCTTAATTCGCCTGCAAAAACTGCCGAAGCAGATACCTCGGGTTCCAGGCATTCTACACCGCCACCGGCGCCTCTTCAATGGTTCGATTCCTTAGGCAGTCGATTCGCAGAATGGTCCTACTTGTCCTGACCAGGTCCCACATACTGATTACGCCATCCTGACCGGCATCAGCGAGTACGTACAGTGTTACGTTCTTGCAGGAACCTTTGATTCCCAGCAGAGCGTGCCAACGCCCGAGTTCCATATCTGCAACATCTGGTCCGAGGGGTTATCTCCGCCTTCAATAGCAAAGTAATGCAAGCTGCTAGGAAGAAGCGTCTAAGCGGCAGGGCAGTGACTCACCACGGTACAATGGAGGGTGGAATTGCAGCTTGAAGACTGGTAGAAAACGATGCGAACTTCATGGTAGTTGCAGGTGCTGAAATGAGAACGGATATTGGGGACGTCATAGGTTTGTTGATAAACAAGGAAACAAAGGCCACAGGTTTTGACGATTCTGTTCGTGAAATCAAAGAGCAAGGTCGTGTAGTGGTGTTGCGACATCCCTGCCGCGGTCATATACTCATATGGAGATTGAAAGGGTCGATGTCATCGAAGGTTTCAGTTCTAGGATGAAAAGTAAGTTTCTGAATTATCAAGCCTGGGAATTGGCAAAGCAGTTTGGCTTGCCCCTAAGTGCTGGAAGCGACGTGTCCGGCGCTTCAGAAATACGAGATAGAGGACCAAGTGCATATTGGGATAATTCAGTTTACTTAGCGTAGTAAGGAGGCTAAGGGCAATGCAGGATTCGATGAAGGCATCCCGGAGTGGAGTGCGCAAGAAGCTAAGATCACAATTCCTCACTGGTATTCTCGTTGTTGTGCCCATTGCCATCGTCATCATAATATTGGTCTGGCTTCTTGGCCTTATCGACCGCGTGATGGAGCCCCTAATCGGGGCTGTAGTAGGTCACCAGGTTCGTACGGTCATGAGTCTGGTTGTAATGATAGGATTGATCTACGTGGTTGGAGTCATAGCCAGCAACATTGGTGGAAAGAAACTCATCGGTTGGGCCGAGTCTCTGTTTTTTGGAAAGATTCCAGTGGTTCGACAAATCTACAACGGTATGAAACAAATCCTGCAAGCCTTCTCTACGCCTATGGATGCAGAAAGTGGCTTTGTGGCAGTGGTGCTCGTAGAATTCCCTACCAAGGGCATGAAGACTATAGGCCTTGTGACCAATGAAGCATACGAAGAGTCTGGCGAGAAACTGCTCTATGTATTCATCCCGACTGCCCCTAACCCGACATCGGGCTATCTGGAGATAATGAAGGAATCTGACGTTATCCGCACTGATATGTCAATAGATGATGCAATAAAGATGGTGGTATCCGCTGGCAAGGTGTCACCCAAAGGAGTCACCGACACATTGTCTAGTAAGGCCTGGACAATCTAGGTACTGCTGGAGTTGGCTCTGGCTTGATCTCGATTCTTTATGGGTGACTATAGCCTAACATCAAGGGGCTTTCGCTTACGCTGAATGGTACATCCACCCAAGTTGTGACGTAGCCTGGCGGAGAATTTGTTCAGCTTTGTTTCCGCGTTCAAATGAAATGCGCCACTTTGGCGTGGCACAACAGATACTCGCCTGGTAATAGCCTCTCATCATCTCTGGAAGACAGTATCACAGCATCATTTCGCTCGATACCAAGAATAGGGACACCCCGCGTTGCGGTCTGTCGCTGTTCTGGTTCTCCATCATGAGATGGCACTCTGTTCCCAAAATGCCTGCTGTAAAGTCCTTACCGGCTTATCGCTTTTCAACAAGAAACGGGTATGGAATCTTTGGGTCTTGACGTGCAGAGCTGAGCTCACTATACTGGATGTGGTCGAGTCACAGGGGTATTGCGCTTGTATGTCTGAAAGGGGGGAGACAGTATGGATATCGTGAAGCAAGAGCCGTGGTGGTCGCTGCTGCTGCGGGGGATTTTCATCATTATCCTTGGTGTGCTGGCCTTCGTGTGGCCTGGCATTACGGTGTTGGTACTAGTGTTCTTGTTTGGTGCCTTCGCCTTCGTGGACGGCATCTTTGCCGTTGTTGTGTCGGTGAGTCAACGTAGGACTATTCCGCAGTGGGGGCTGGTGTTGGCCGGAGGGATAGCTGGCATTGTGGTGGGGATTCTCCTCTTTGCCTGGCCACTCATCTCTGCCGTTGTGATTCTTTATCTGATTGCGGCTTGGCTGGTCGTCACTGGCATCATACGCATCGTCACTGCGATCCGGTGGCGTAGGGAGACGGCGATGGGGTTGCCACTGACACTCGGCATCATATCGGTATGTTTCGGAACGGCGATATTCCTTATACCTCTTGCCATGTTGCTGGCTATGCTCTGGATAATTGCAGCCTTTGCGATAGTCATAGGCATATTTCTGCTTGTGGATGCTGTTCAGGTACGGAAGGGTAGAAAGGCAGTCGCTTGACTCTAGGCCTGGCTGCTGGCTTTGCTGTTGCTGTCTTGTTGACCTTACGTCGGTAGCTGTGCTGACACCTGGTTGGCAAAGAGCACATCTGCTCATATTGCTTGGTCAGAGACCAGAACAGGGTCGGGGATACGCCAGCACAGGATTCATTCGGCTCTGTTTCAGCTGTGGCCTTATTTGCCATCTGTTGTTTTGGCTGGCAAAGCCGTTTTAGCTCATCCTCGTCTTCCAGGGGTGTGTAGGTCTGTGAACCAATTTGGTGGGAACTGCTCTTATCCATAAGGCATACCAATGATCGTTCCCTGGGGGTTTGTATTCAAAGTTCAAATCAAGTCCGCCACTTTGCCGTAGCATAGTAGATAGTCTCCTGCCAATAGCTCCTCATCATCTCTAGGGAATGGTATCACGGTATCCATTCGCTCGATAGCAAGAATAGCGACACCCCGTTCTCCAAGACCGATGTTTCCAGGATTCGGAGTAGTCTCTATGATCTTCTCGCTTATGGCGAGGCGTGCTACACCGTAAGAACCTACCTGGTGAACTATTTCCTCAGCTGGTAAGTAAGATGTAGGTTTTCGCTTTCGGATAAACCTGACGATACCGTCGGTGAGTCTATTCACCGCTCCTAACTTGATGAGCAAAACGATGGTAACAATAGTGATGACCATGATGATGATGTCTGCCAAGGATAGCTCTGGTTCATGTATTACAAAGAATAGTAGTCCTACGAGGGACCCAAGAACGGCCGTAGTGCCAAGGAATATTAACCAATAGGCTATATTGCGACGTTTAGGATGGTTGACGACAGATTCTGCTTCCGTAGTTGTGAAGCCAGTCCCGGTAATCGCTGATAGAGTCTGAAAACGTGCCTTGCGCCGCTCCATGCCGGTCACTTCGAACAAAATGGATCCCAACCAAAAAAGGGCCAGCCATACTAGTGCGGCAACAAAAAACAGTATGAGTTCCATAGTCTCCTCCCATAAGCGTAACTATTGATTCAATTTAGTGATAGCGTGGGATCGTTGCAGTGGCGCATTGTAAATCGTAACTGTTCCAGTGTTCAACTATAGCTGTCCCGCGCCAGCAAGACCTCATCAGCGAAGTCAGGAATCACTTCGGTGGGAAAACGCCCTTGGGCGGCAGCACGACCATTTTGGCATCGGGGTTTCCCTCGGGGTATCAAGGTCGCAGTATCCATTCGCTCCCGCTAGGACTGCCCTGTTAACTCCGCCTCGTGTTTCGATTGTGCCGAGCCAGGTTGTCCTTTCTTACCTATGTAGCCCAGCACGATGATCACAATAAAGGCGGCTCCAACTCCAACAAATGTCGCTACGATTCGCTCCGTTGAGGTGTAGAAAGCTTCTGTTCCCGCCAGTTCTCCAGATATGACAAGCAGAAGGGTAAGGAAGAAGATGAATATCGCATAATGAACCTTCACGGTGGCGAACTGCAAAAACGCGGCTGCAACAAGAAACACCATCAGGATGACGGGCTCATCGGTGTGTGTAACCAGCAAGACACCGATCGCTCCGCCAAGGATAGTTCCCACGACCCGGTTAGCGCCACTCACCATAGACTGGTGTAGATCGGGCTTAATAATCGCTAGGGGGGCAAAGGTAGCCCAGAACGCATGACTGCCAACGAGGAGCCATCCCAAGAGTGTCGCCAGGCTGGTGGCGAGAGCCTTGGCCAGTGCATACCTGAATATTGGTGATTTCCACGCAAAATGTAGTCGCACATCGGTATTCCTGTTATCGGCAGGCTGTTCTACTGCGGCGGGCACTGTCTCTCCCTTTCGCCAGCGCCGGACAATTGCCACATGCACCGTGACCACCACAATGACCAGCAGACCGCCGCAGAGAGTTTCAAGCAAGGACAGCCCGAGGGTGATTGAATGTACCATGGGAAACATTACAATTAGCCAGAAGTTCAATAGTGATGCCTGCATCGCTCGCGCCGGGCCATAAGCTAACGCCAGCCCGCACGCAAGCGTTACGAGGAAGGTTGAGATCACCACAGGCCACACGCTCCCCCCAAACGCCCAGGCGACCGAGGTGACGGCGCAAAGGAGCAGCGTAAATCCCCCCAGAACTCAATCGCTCCCTAAGAGGACCGGGAGAATCGACAATTGATATGAAAACTACACTGAGAGCGGCGATCACGGCGGGTCGGCCAAACACAAGTCCGAGCACCAATATCAGGCCGATGGCAACAATCCCACGGAAACCGGCGCGGGCGTCGAAAGCCTTAAGGTTGACGTGCATGTCCTTTTCCTATTTTCTGTCTTCTGCAAGTTCGCTCATTACTTACCATTTCTTGGGAGATTGACCAAATTCGGTCCGGCACAAGTCTCCACTTCCAGTGGAGACCTCCCTATCAGTCCGCTCTAGTTCTGTGCAACAGTGTTTCAGCAATTATTACATTATATGATGGGTCCCAGGTATTGCTCCATGGGAAACGCCTTCTGCAGTCTGTATGTAGTCAGCAAAACTGGGACAGGCTGAAGACACATTGATATTTCTGCCAACGAAGTGATGAAATCAGGGTGTCGGTTGACCTAGTGTGTTGACACCCTGATTCTTTCCAAAGTCAGGGGCGAATCTCGTCTACTGGTCTTGGTGCCCCGTGAGGGATTCGACCCCGCGACCTTACTGCATGGATAATCCCCGCTCTTACCTAACCTTTTTCAGTGCCGGCGGGTTCCAGTTGCCATTTAGCACCTGTGGCAGTTCCAGTTTCCGATCATAGTAATGATTAGAAGGCTTCCTTTTCTGAAAAGGGAGTGGTGTATGAACAAGCTGTTTACGCTGTCTAAAGTTCTCAGGGCTCACTTGCCATTATACGCAAGAATGGCGCGATGCTGGTTATTCCCCACCAAGGAAAACCCCCAAACAACCTTATGCGGAGTGATTAATAGCAGCCACCAGGACGGGCAGCACCCGTTGCCCATGATTTCAGCAAGAATACTGACGTGACTGATAGATTTCGACCAGCAACCACGCGGACGAATGAGCCTATAGGATTCATTCCGTCTCAGTCTTAATCCAACAGCTCCTTCGGCTGGCCGAAACCCCCAACCCTGGTACGATGGCTGGTTTTCGGCCTATCCCTCACGCACTTTTGGCGGCAAAACTCAGAACTTCCGCCCCACCATCATATGATATCTCAAGTAGACTACCCTCGATTGAATAGCTATTGGCGGCTTCAAGAGCTGACAAATATTGAGCCTCCTGGTCCATTATTCCCTCTTCACAAGCCATCATAGTGGAACCAAGGTCACCAATAGTGAGACTGTTTCCGTCGGTTTCGAAGGAACCAAAATACGTGTTACATCCTGCAAACCCATTAAGCTCACCTGGACCAGTAGCGGATTCCCGGGAGAATATTGCCGTAACCTCCACATCTTCTAAAGCAACTTGACGATCACTTGAATCTCCATATGATACCAGCACCCACGTCGTACCTTCGAATGGTTCATTAGTGACAGTCGCGCACCCTGTTCCCAACATGGTAATTCCTATGATCAGGAGCAATACCACAAGCCAGCCATTTCTCATCCTGCACCTCCTAGCTTGATTCAACTTCATATTGTGAAGCCTAACGGAGCATACCAAGAATGGACCACTGTGGTCAAAGCAGGGGCTGCCTACTTATTCCACGCCATCGGTGCTAAGACCCGTTCCACTTATTCTGCTCGCTTCAGGGTTCTTCCCACCTTGTCATTTTTTGGATAGAAAGCAGCCTAGAGCCTTAGGGGTCTTGACGTGCAGAGCTGAGCTCACTATACTGGATGTGGTCGAGTTACAGGGGTATTGCGCTTGTATGTCTGAAAGGGGGGAGACAGTATGGATATCGTGAAGCAAGAGCCGTGGTGGTCGCTGCTGCTGCGGGGGATTTTCATCATTATCCTTGGTGTGCTGGCCTTCGTGTGGCCTGGCATTACGGTGTTGGTACTAGTGTTCTTGTTTGGTGCCTTCGCCTTCGTGGACGGCATCTTTGCCGTTGTTGTGTCGGTGAGTCAACGTAGGACTATTCCGCAGTGGGGGCTGGTGTTGGCCGGAGGGATAGCTGGCATTGTGGTGGGGATTCTCCTCTTTGCCTGGCCACTCATCTCTGCCGTTGTGATTCTCTATCTGATTGCGGCTTGGCTCGTTGTCACTGGCATCATACGTATCGTCACTGCCATCCGGTGGCGTAGAGAGATGGCGATGGGGCTGCCACTGACGCTCGGCATCGTATCGGTGTGTTTCGGGGCGGCGATATTCTTCATACCGCTTGCCATGTTGCTGGCTATGCTCTGGATAATCGCAGCCTTTGCGATAATCATAGGGATATTCCTGATTGCCGACTCTATGCGGGTACACAAGCTTGCGAAAGCAACGAGCTGAGTTCAGGCGTAAGCACTGGCTTCGCTCTTCCTGAATCCGTGAGCGCAAACTCTTTGTTGTCATTGCGAGCGAAGCGTGGCAATCTCAAACACAATCCATCCCTTATCCGAGATTGCTTCGGCACCCCGTGCCTCGCAATGACACTGAGAATCCTTTCGTGAATCCAGACAGAAGAAAACAAGCTCATGGGCCTTACCCTTACAAATAGCCTTGAAAAGGCGCCTGGTTGTGACGTCCACAGTGCGGCTTGGGTGGTATCGACCGAGGCTCTCCTCGTTTGTACGCTTCTGGCAAACAATGATCGGAGATGGAGCAAGGTAAGTCGATAAGAGGTAACACGCGATGAAGAAATATGGTGCATTGTTTGTAGTAGCTATGTCGATGTTCATTTTTGCGCTTGACACCACCATGATGAACGTTGCCATTACCGCTTTGACTCAGGACCTGAATACCGAGATACAGTACGTCCAGTTCGCCATAGCTCTCTACGCGCTGGTTATAGCCGCCTTCATACTTCTCGGTGCCAAGCTCGCCACCATCTATGGAGCAAAACGCATCTTCATTATTGGAGTTATTCTTTATGGCATTGGTACATTGACAGCATCTCTAAGCCAGAATATCGTCATGCTTACTGTGGGATGGTCTGTCATTGAAGGCTTGGGCGCGGCTCTTATTGTACCAACCGGTGTGATCTTGCTCATGGAAAATTACGAGGGAAAAGCACGCGCGGTTGCTTTCGCAGTCTTCGCAGCGGTGTATGTAGGCACTGCCGCGATTGGTCCCCTCGTAGGCGGAGCATTTACCACATATCTCAGCTGGCGCTGGGCGTTTTTCATGGAGTTCGTCCTAGTTGTCATTATACTTGTCTCCTCTCGTCTTGTTAAGGGGCAAAAGGGCTCTGGAAGAGCCAAAGTGGATGTGGCCGGTGTTTTGCTTTCGGCAGTGGGCTTCGTTAGTGTAGCGTTGGGTGTGATATGCACCACCAACTACGGCTGGTGGGAAGCGACGAAGCCATTGGTAATAGGTGGAGTGGAGATTGCGCCATTTGGTCTTTCTATTGCCGCAGTGCTCATGATTACCGGGGCCATTTTCCTGCTGCTGTTTGTACTGTGGGAAAGAAGGCGAGGGCAAAAAGGGCATGAGCCGCTATTGCCCTTTAGCTTGATTAAGAATCGGCCCTATATGGCGGGTGTGGGGGTAGCTGCTATCATAAATTTGTGCCATGGGGCACTTTTTTTCTGCATACCCTTGTTTGTGCAATCAATACTGTTCTTGAACGCCATGCAGTCGGGCCTGATACTCATGCCGTTGACGATTGCCTTGCTGGTGATGTCGCTCCTAACGCCTCGATTGGCGGCCAAGATGCGAGCCAAATACCTCAGCATTGTTGGGATAGCTATCGCTATTATAGGAATCGTGCTTCTGGCGAATTCCTTCAGCGCAGACATGGCAACGACAGCCATGATACCAGGATTGGTTGTGTACGGTCTTGGCTTGGGGCTCGGCTTAGCTCAACTTCAAAACCTGACATTATCCTCGGTAAAAGCAAGCGAGACTAACGAGGGATCAGGGCTGTTCAACGGATTGAGGAATCTGGGGTGGTCTATCGGCACGGCGATTGTAGGGACGCTTCTGATCACTTTCTTGCTGTCGGGGCTCGTTGCCGGGATTAATGGCAGCGCTGTTCTTCCTCAGGAAGACAAGGATGAGTTGACGGCGGTGGTAACACAAAGTACCAAAGAGATGGAGAGAGAGGACCTTGAAGCCGAAATCAAAAACATAGTCGGCGACTATCCAGATGAATATAAGGAAGAACTCAAGGCGATAACAGCTGATGCGGTAGGGCATTCTATGCGAGTCACTTTCTACACTCTTGCCGGAATCCTTGGAGCTGGCCTTGTCTCTTCCCTTTTCCTCTCCAGAAGAAAGCTTGTTCCCACGCCCGGCCCTGCCGGACCGACGTGACAAGGTCCATACAACGATGGTCAGCTGCTCTCCGAGAACAGTATGCGAGATACGCCACCCTCACTGGACATGCTCACCTCATTCATTTTGATCGATTTCCCGCATGACGACAGAAGGTTCCTGCACGCGCTAGGTGATTCTTGGCGAGCTCGATGAGGTCTGGCGACATCCGTACTGGTGAAGCCTCCCCTGCCCGCACCAGGAAATACTGGAGCTTCTTGCTGGCGGGAAGCCCTTTTTGATCGTCGATTGCTTTGGAGTTGACATCGTGATGCTCCGTGCCAATAATTGTGCTACCAGGGAAACAGAGGGAGGCGTCTTTGATGAGAATACTGGTGACTGGCGGGGCTGGCTTCATGGGAAGCAGCATAGTGAGAGACTTTGTTGCCAGGGGAGTGGAAGTCAGGGTGCTTGACAAGACCAAGGGAGCACTTGCCGAACTAAGAGCTCCAAATTTGCAGATCGTTGAGGGAAGGATTGAGGATCGGGAAGCAGTCCAGCAGGCAATGGAGAAGGTAGACATCGTGTACCATCTTGCCGAGTCCTATTCTTCCCAGCCCTATGAGGTTCTGGATACCGATGTTAAGGGAAACGTCAACCTTCTGGAAGCTGCAGCAGAGCATGGCATCAAGCATTTCCTGTTCACCAGTACCCACCGCGTGTACGGTAGACCCAGATATTCGCCAGTAAATGAAGAGCATCCCCTGAATCCCGAAGAGTCAGGGCGGGCCCTATACGCCATCTGCAAGCTGACCAATGAGAAACTCTGTCTTCGATATTATCGGGAGCATAGCCTGCCGATTAGCGTCTTCAGGCTCTGGTGGGCCTTTAGCTCAGAGATCGGGGGGAGGGCGCTGAGAAATGTCATTGACACTGCCTTGAAGGGTGCACCGATCAGAATTCCTGAGGAAGCTGGGGGGAATTTTCTGCATAATGATGATCTTGTGCGCGTCTTTCGCTCGGCAACACTGGAAAGCAAGGCATATGGAGAGGTCTTCAACGTATCGAGCGGCGCTTTCATCTCCTGGCAAGAATTAGCTCAACTCGCCTGTGAACTAACAGACTCCTCATCACAACTGGAGCTTGTCCCTCAAGAGAGCTGGACGGGAGATGTCTCGATCGGCGATGACCGGAGCATTCCTTACATATGCGACCTGGATATCAGCAAGGCTGAACGCCTAATAGGCTATAGGCCAAAGTATAGCCCTCAAGAACTGAGAGGACTGCTGAGAGAAGCGGTGAAGAGACTGGTGCTGGCGAGGAAAGAGAGGTGACTGGGCTACATTCTAGCTGCCGAAGAGTATTCTCTCGGCATTGCGGTAGAGGATTCCCTCGATTGTGCTGCTGCTGAGAGGAAGTGATTCTATTTGCTCGGCGTT
>CAZHQV010000022.1:0-876 GCA_964534285.1 uncultured Dehalococcoidales bacterium | reverse complement strand
GATCCAAAGATCACCTTTTCCCCATTCCTATCCAGCTCAGGGAAGTAGCTGAGGAGCTTCTTAGGGGGGAGTCCCGTAATATCCATATAGAGGTTCTTGTGAAAGCGTGAAAGGAAGAAGCACTTGTCATACCAGAATCCCCTGCCGCTGTGAGCCATAATTATCTTCAAATTCGGGAAATCAACGGCAACATCATCCAAGTGAATAGGGTCACAGTACTTCATCCTTGTCCCCTTGAATGCGGACGACCCAACGTGAAGTATGATAGGAATGTCCAATTCTTGGGCTTTGGCATAAATCGGGTAAAGCCTAGCTTCGTTGGGATAGAAAAACTGATATGAGGGGTAGAGCTTGAGTCCTTTTGCTCCATACTCTTTGACGTAGGATTCGAGCTTCTGGGCAGGCTCGTAGTGAATATTTGGGTTTATATTGGCAAATGGGATGAGGATCTCTTGGCCCCGGCAGTATTCTATGACAGCTTCTGTGGGGATAGATCCGGCAGTAGCCGGAGAGTCATCGGGCAGCATTACAGCATACTGTACCCCTTGACTTTTCAAGTAACTCACAGTGAGCAGGGGGTCTGTGCCAAAATCATCCATCTTGTGGTAGAAATCGGGGTTAACAGTCCTTATCAGCTCAATTGTGGTAGGATTCAACAAGTCGCTTCTCACTAAGTGGATGTGGAAGTCGATGATCTCGATCAAGTTCCCTTGGGGCATGACACAGTATAGCATATACCATGGTGGGAGACTGGGAAACGTACGTTCACGCTTTACCTTCGAAATTCATGGTGCTAAAATTGTCGAGGGTGTGGTATGTCGGGACATTCTAAGTGGTCGCAGATTAAACGGCAGAAGGGTGTGGCTGATGCCAGGC
>CAZHQV010000021.1:0-20734 GCA_964534285.1 uncultured Dehalococcoidales bacterium | reverse complement strand
CAGTGGCTTGAAGACAGCTTTATGGCATCTTGCTCAGAGGGAAGAAATCCTGGCTAAAGGTTCTGTGGTAGCTGATGCTGCTGCAAGCTTTCAATCAGCGGTTGTAGAGGTCCTGGTGGGTAAGACTATTAAAGCGGCGAAGGAGATGGGTGTGGGACAAGTCCTGCTTAGTGGAGGTGTGGCAGCGAACAAGGTGCTAGCGGAGCGCTTTGTAGGTTCCTCGCCAATTCCGGTTATGATTCCGCCTCCGCACCTATGCACGGATAATGCTGCAATGGTAGCAGGGTGTGGTTACTATCATTTTCAAAGGGGTGAAGTAAGCGGTTATGGCCTTGACGTAGTACCCAGCCTTAGCCTTGGCTAAGCAAAGGGCAAATTGTGCAGTTTCCTTGGCAGCAATAGTTCGTGAAGATGTGGATCAATCCTTGCTGGCGGCAAGCTGTGAAATGGGAGGTATCTTGAAGGCGAAGCTGTCTAGCCATATGGCGAGTTATCTCATTTTCAGCCAGCCTGGGATAGTTGAGATAAAGCTTGAGAGCCTTCTCACTCAGCCCCGTTTCGGGAAAAGCCTCTGCCCAGGAAAAAACGAAAGGCAATATGGCGTTCACTATGATTTCGCCTGCTTTGCTATGACCTAAGAGAGCTGAGCTGTTGTTATCGCTAACGATGATTAAGGAGTCCTCCAGTCGGCACCGCCCTGGGGTGACAGGTGTTCCGGCTACCTGCTCCAGTACTCCCGTTAGTAGCCCCCTTTCACGATAGCGGTGAAGAAGATGACTTTGAGCTAGTATGCGGCGAACAGGCGAATTATTGTGGTATACGTGTGACAAGTGCCAGTCTTTTGCGCTCATTGGTTCCCCTGGAGCCAGTGATCGCCACAGGTGTTGCAATTCTTCTAGCTTGCTTTCCGCAGAGAACTCCCTGCGTAACCACTGAGAAGGCAACAAGCCTGCTGTGCCCAGAAGCAAGGCTTGCTTCAAGGACAGACTCCGTCTTGCCTCCGTATCCTGCAGAAATCTAATGGGTAACCTGTTAGCGAGTTCCTCGAAGGGCTTCATGTTTCTAGAATAACCCAAAGCTCTCATCATGCCTCGGTAAAGCACCTGCCCTGCCTCTTCGCTTCCCAAGCTATCCCGGAAAAGGCGTGTTTTTTGTTCAAACCTATTTTCTCCGGCAGCATCCAATAGCTTCCGCAAAGTCTCACCGTCTTTGTCGCTCATCATTTGGGCACAGGGGAGCTGCCCATCGGCCATGAGATTGGCTTTGGACAAATGTACCACCGGCACTGACCTACCGTTTTGGACCAAGATGGCTGAGTTGCAATCATCCCACAACACTACGTGAAGGATGACATGGTCGTACTCAGGGTTCCGGTGATGACCATGCCTATACCAGTCGCTGGATCTGACATGTATCTCTACATCCCCCTTCACTACCTGAGACTCATTGATGGCAATGACCGCATTTCTGAAATCGGGACCGACATCGCCGTTGGCTCTACCAGGGTAAATCAGCTTGAGCCGCCTACCATCTTGCGTGGCAATCTCCTTGCCCACTAAGGCCTGCCACCTTAACGTTATTTCCTTTTCAGGAGGGCTTATCCGCTTTCGTGTAGCCATAGCAAAAAATTTCTGGCTCACCCCCTGCTTGCTATCAGCTCCTTCAATCTTGAAGCATCGTTGTGCATAGACATATTGTTCAGCAGAACGTAAGTCTCATTATCACTCAGCTCCAAAAGCAGGCTTAGCTCATCATCGCTATACCCGTGGCGGTAATCACGCCCACCATGGAGACGGAAATATCCTGTCTTTCCGTACAACACGGCTCTCTCGAGGGGGTCGACACAGTGAACAAGGTCCAACTCAGAACATAGTGCCTTGATAGGCTGGTCGTTCCAATGCCCTCTGGGCTCCCGCACGAAGATGAAATCCCCTCTTTCGATGATAGTGAAGAAGCATCTCATGTTTGCGACGTTCTCAGGGGTCTCAGCGAACTTCGCCGGGCACTGGAAAACGATAACTCTGGATTTGAGGGTAAGTGCAATGTCTCGGGTCCTCTTCCATGACTCAAAGACTCCCTCACTGGGCTTGAAAGAGCCGTAATCCCTATCCTTGCCATCGGGAATCCGCAAAGCCGCCTTGCGATAGGTGGGGCTCGATGGCAAGTGTGTTATCAGTTGCCAGGCCTTCAAGCTAAACTCGAAATCCCGAGGCGCTTCTTCACGCCATTTTGCTGCTCTGTCTATAGAAGGAGGTCTATAGAGAGTCTGTTGTATCTCCACCAGGTTGAACTCTTGGAAGTAGTTCTTCCTCGCCGTAGGAAAGCCGCAACAGCCCACCTTAATTTGCTTCATCGTCTTCCCTCGAGTGCGAAGCTCTGTAGCTGAAGCCGCTACGCTCAGCAACGATGGTGAGCAAGGTCGCTGAGGGCCCTCGAGGTTGGTACATTCCTGTTTCCCATTCGCTAATCGTCTGTTGTCGGGTGCCCAACTCCTCGGCAAGCTTTGCTTGGGTCAACCCCAAATGTCGTCTCAGCGCCCGAACCCTTTGCTTGTCCCACTGAATTCCTTTTCGCATTTGTACTATTATACACGGTTTAGTGTAGAACTCAAGGCAAATTTTTGCAGCATCTATTTTCAGACTCTTGCGCTTCATATTTTTTGTGCTATAATCTTTAGCAGTCTCGAGGCTAGAGTGCTAAAATCGGACGTTAAGAAAGGAGGTAGTATGGCAGAGAAGATTGAACCCTTGGGAGACAGGGTGGTAGTTAAACCCACACCCAAGGAGGAGATGAGCAAAGGCGGAGTTATTTTACCGGACACAGTCAAGGAGAAGCCTCAAGAGGGTGAGGTCATAGCTGTGGGTCCGGGGAGGTTATCTGAGGATGGTACGCGCATAGCTATGGAGGTTAAGCTGGGAGACAGGGTGATCTATGCAAGATACGCTGGGACTGAACTTAGGCTGGACGATGAGGAACTGATAATTTTGCGCGAGAGCGATATTCTAGCCAGAAGAGGCCTGAAAGAGACTCGCAAAAGGAGGTAAAGGGAATGGCAAAGCAACTTCTTTTCAATCAAGAGGCAAGAAACGCACTGAAGAGGGGCGTAGACACGTTAACTGAGGCAATCAGAGTAACTCTGGGGCCGCGTGGTCGACCGGTGGCGTTGGACAAGAAATTTGGTGCACCTACGGTAATAAACGATGGGGTTTCTATCGCCAAGGAAATAGAGCTGCCTGACCCGTTTGAGAATATGGGGGTACAGCTGGTGAAACAAGCGGCAACCAAGACCAATGACCAATGCGGCGATGGCACCAGTACAGCTACCATCTTGGCTCAGGCCATCATCGGCGGGGCTTATAAGAACATCGCCGCCGGGGCGGATGCTATGGCTTTGAAACGCGGGGTTGATAAGGGGGTGGATGCTATAGTTGAGGAGTTGAAGAAAAGGGCCATCCCTGTAGCTGGTAAGGAGCAAGTAGCGCAAGTCGCCTCCATATCAGCTATTGATGAGGAGGTCGGTAGTCTAATCGCTGACGTCATGGAGAAGGTAGGCAAGGATGGCGTTATCACTGTGGAAGAGGGGAAAGGGCTGAAGTTCGAAACCGACTATGTCGAGGGGATGGAATTCGATCGTGGCTATATCAGCCCCTATTTCATCACTAACGCTGAGACAATGAAGGCGGAGCTTGAGGATCCTTATATTCTCGTCACTGACAAGAAGATTTCGGCAGTAAACGATATCCTCCCTGCCTTGGAAAAAGTCCTCCAGATTTCTAAGAATGTAGTTATCATAGGCGAAGACGTTGATGGTGAAGCTTTGGCTACTCTAGTGGTCAACAAGCTGAGAGGCACGCTAAGCCCTCTAGCAGTTAAGGCACCTGGCTTTGGCGACCGACGCAAGCAAATGCTTGAGGACATAGCAACCCTCACGGGGGGCAAGGTTATCTCCGAAGAGATCGGTAGAAAATTGGATTCCGTAACTGTGGAAGACCTAGGGCGAGCCAGAAGAGTTGTGGCTGACAAAGACAATACCACTATCGTTGAGGGGAAAGGCTCGCAAGAGGCTATTGAGGGCCGAATTAAGCAGATCAGGTCCCAGATCGATGCAACTACCTCCGATTACGATAGGGAGAAATTGCAGGAGAGGTTAGCTAAGCTAGCCGGTGGTGTGGCGGTGATCAAGGTAGGTGGGGCCACCGAGACAGAGTTGAAGGAGAAAAAGCATCGGGTGGAAGATGCTCTTTCGGCCACTCGAGCTGCTGTGGAAGAGGGTATCCTGCCAGGTGGGGGCGTTGCATTATTCAACGCGATACCAGCTCTGGATAAGCTTGATGTGCAGGGTGATGAGGCTACCGGCGTTGCCGTGCTCAAGCGAGCGTTAGAGGAACCCCTTCGCTGTATTGCCGGCAATAGCGGTAGAGAGCCTTCGATAGTGGTGAACAAAGTCAAGGAAAGTCCTGCTGGCGTGGGCTATGACGCACTTAGAGATGAAATGGATATTAACATGGTGGAAAGGGGTATCGTTGATCCCCTAAAGGTTACCAGATCTGCATTGCAAAACGGTGCCAGTATTGCCACCATGATCTTGACCACCGAATCCCTGGTAACTGACATCCCCGAGAAGGAAAGAACGCCACCGATGCCTTATCCGCCTGAGTATTGAGCAACGCAAAACAAAAACTGGGGGCGCCGACCAGCGCCCCCAGTTTCATACCTTAAGTCGCTCAAGCAATGGTTCTTCCCCTTTGACAGGGCCTACGATAGCTAGGTTTAGCTCCTTACTCACCAGAAGCTCCCCAGCTATTCGTCTCAGATCATCAACTGTAACAGCGTCGATTATGGAAGTAACGTCGTCTATGGTAAGGATCTGTCTCCGCAGTATTTCCTGGCTACCAAGCCACAAAGCCGCACTCTGGCTATCCTCCAGACGCAATTGCAGCCTCCCCTTGGCCATCTCCTTAACCATGTTGAGCTCATCTGGTGTAACGCCCTGTTTAAGCTTGGATAGCTCTTCGAGAATAGCTGTGATGGCGGTTTCTACCTTCCTAGCATCAACCCCGGCATAGATAGTAATTGAGCCTGAACTAAGGAAATGCTCAACATAACTATGGATGTCGTATGCCAGCCCTCTCTTTTCTCGAATCTCCGTGAACAGGCGACTGCTCATCCCCCCACCGAGCACAGCGCTAAGCATGTCCAGGCCAAAGCGATCAGGATGAAATAGGGAGAGCCCATGCACGGCAAGGCAAAGATGAGCTTGCTCACTATCCCTGGACTGGATACGTTGCCTTGGCGCAGTCTGTTTGTCGTGGCTTATGTAACCTGTTGATAGCTCTCCGCCAGCCCATCTGCCGAAGAAGGGCTCAATCTGAGCAATCGCTTCCTCGTGCTCGATGTTGCCGGCAATGGCAACAACGGTGTTAGTGGGCAGGTAACGTCGGGCAACATAGTCCATTATTTGCCCCCGTGTTAGGGAACCCACAGCCTCTTTGGTGCCAGTTATCTCACGCCCCAGCGGCTGGTCTGGCCATAGGAGCCTTTCTATGAGCATGCCAGCTTGCCGCTGTGGGGAGTCCATTTCCATATTGATTTCTTCAATGATGACTTGGCGCTCTTGCTCCATATCTTTGCTATCCAGGCGAGGATTAAGCAACAAATCGGATAGCACGTCCAAAGCGAGAGGGAAGTGAGCGCAGGCCACCTTGCACCAATAGATGGTTACTTCCTTATCCGTGCTGCCATTGATTATGCCGCCAACCCCTTCAATATCCTGGCTTATATCCTTAGCCGTTGGTCGCCGCTCAGTGCCTTTGAAGTACAGGTGCTCGATGAAGTGAGAAATGCCTGCCTCCTGCTCGTTCTCATAACAGGAGCCGGTGCCCACGAGCAAGGCAAGGCACACCGAGCGACTATAGGGCATTGTGCTGGTGACGACCCTCAATCCGTTGCCAAGCACACTCTTAGTGTACATCTTGTTGGGATTCTACCTTGGCTTCTGCCAACGTGTCAACGGAGCCTTTGCCCTCTGCCAGTTATGCGGAGGCTATTTACCAAACCGTGTGCCATGGCGAGGAGAGGCTAGAGTGTGGGTTGCAATTCAAGTGATAGTGGGCGCCTGTTAGGGGAGAGAACGCGAAGAGGCAAGTGAAATGGTGGATCTGTTGCTAACACCCATGGCATTTGCTGAGGTGGATCGAATGTCAAAGGAGTAAGGAAAACCAAGGGCTGAGGTCGGAATAGGGGCCTGAGGCGGTGCCCAGCCAAAGTTGACAATTTGCCTGCTCCGTTGTCCCGCACGGCATATGGGGGGCTTCCATGTCCTGTTCTTGTCCCCTGGTTAGTTAGGCTGGAGCGGCGGTCTTTGCTGCGACCGAATAATGCGACTGAGGATAGGACGTTTATCCCAAGCAGTAACTGTAGACTCAAGGTAGCTATATTGACTTAGCCCATCTATATGGTAGAATACTAGCAGCACTAACAGGTCAAGCGCGGGGCAAGGAAGCGGAGCCCCGGGGTTGGTGCTGAGGTTCCGTGGAGCGAGTAGGGAAGCCGACCTGGGAGGTGGGTTTCGTTTTTCTTGGGACTGGGATGAAAGTTCTGGTTATCAGCGATCGGGAGGAGCTGGCCCGAGATATTTCGCTTGCGCTTCGGGTAAGGTGGCCAGAGACAGTGTTGGTGTGGGCTGGCCAAGGCAAGAACGGTACATACCTCATAGAAGCTGAGCGGCCGGATATCACTATCATAGACCTCGGTTCCTTCGACATCAATGGTCTCGACATTCTGTCCGAAATTCGCAGCTTCTTCAATTTGCCCATCATCGCTCTCACGTCGGGGAGTGATGCTATGGATAAGGTAAGGGCGCTCGAGACGGGCGCTGATGGCTGGATCGGCAAGCCCTTTATGCCCATAGAGCTCCTGGCGGAAGTCAATGCCGTGCTCCGTCGCTGCAGCGTGCTCAGCTTCCAATACAGCCACCCCTTGCCTTTTGTCAGCGACAAGCTCACCATAGATTGTGCCACCCATGAGGTCTATGTCTCGGGAAAGTTGGTGAGGCTCACACCCACTGAGTACAATGTCCTGTGTCACCTGCTGAGGAATCAGGCGAAGGTGGTTACCCATCGTAGCCTCTTGGACAGCATATGGGGACCGCGGTATACGAAGGATACTGGATCCCTCAAGGAGTATATTTACCGTCTTCGCTCCAAGCTTGAGGACGACCCTGAAAACCCAAGGATGCTCGTCACAGAAAGAGGAATAGGCTACAAGTTCGTCGGGGCAGACCTTAGTGAATGAGGGTTCGCGTTTCACCACCTTCTCGCCCTTTTCAGTTGGGTTGGCAGTTTCTTTGCCAGTGTTGCTACTCCCCCTGCAACACCGGCAAATAGCATGGGCAGATTTCTTGCGCTTCATTGGGGCAATGGGCTGAGGTGTAGCCCTGCGTTTGCCCGGCAGGAGGGAGGACTTGAGGTGACGGGGGCTCGGAATAGGAATGTGGCTTGAGCCGAGGTATTTGATGGCCATCCAGACTCCAGAACCGACTTGTAATCCAGGGGGAAAAGAGTAGACTATGAAGCCCTTGACCTATGTTTGTTCGGGAGGTGGTGCTAATGGAGTAAACCAAGGATGCTCACAAGACAAATGTCAAAGAGTCGCAAGAAAGTGATGGATAGGAGGTTCTGAACTAATGGAGCAACTACCTGAAGATATTACAGAGTATGGAGGAGGTGGTGAGACTACCATAGCCGATGAGGTTGTAGCTTCGATCGCTGGGGTGGCTGCGAGGGAGGTAGAGGGGGTTGCCAGTGTGGGCAAGGGCTCCGTTCGCCGCATGTTGGCTGAGCGTTTGGCAGGCGCTGAGGAGAAAGCCAGAGGAGTGGAGGTTGAGGTGGGGAAAATCGAGGCTGTTGTTGACCTTTCGCTGGACGTCGTATATGGTTTCAACATCCCCAAGATTATCACCGAGGTTCGCAAGAAGGTAGCCGCTCGCCTCTCTGATCTCGCCGGACTCGATGCTAAGGAGATTAACGTACACATCGTGGGCATTGAGTTCCCGGAGAAGGCGGAGAAGAAGGTGAAGTAAGCACATCGCATACTGGAGCGAAGACGTGTGTACGTTGTAGCGCGAGCAACCTACAAAGGTGTCCCGATGGAGGTGACTGTTCACTGAGAGGCGCGGCTGGGCTGCCTGCCTTTGGCGGCTAGGCAGAAGCAAGGTGAAAGAGGGAGATTGCCCGTCATTTCAAGGGTTCCCTGGCTGATGGCTTCGTGGAAGTGAAGAATAGCCAGGGAAAAGCCATTGGATGTGTGGCTTACGGAGATCGCGGCATGTGTGAGTTCAGGAAGCGCGTATTTCTCTTAAGTAGGGAAATGGCTGCCGACGCCGAGGCCTGGGAGTTCTTCGTCCTACGGACGAGGAGGTGACGAAGGTGCGCCCGGAAAAAGCCGCCAAGCGATTGGGTACGGTATATTTATGTCTGTTTTCAACCGACTAGTAGTAGTGATCATTGCTGTGGTCATATTAGCTGGAGCGGTGACCACCTTACTTGTGGCTGGTGGGGTGGTCGCGCCAGATGTCCTGCCGTTTGGGTGGTTTCAATCGCAGTTGGGGATGGTTGCCGATGCCACCGGAGGCGGTTTAGCTGCTATCATAGCAATTGGTGTAGTCATTGCCTTGGGAATGATCGGTTTGCTGTATGTGGAGTTGGTACCCTCCGGCAAGCCGGCTAGCCTACTCATAAGCTCTGCTGAAAACGGTGTCATCACGATTGACGTGGGAAGTGTTTGTGTGTTGGCTGAGCACACCGCTGCCAGTGCTCGCGGTGTGCATCGCGTTAGGTGCCGTCTCAAGCAAAGTGCAGAAGGTTTGCTTATTTCCTGTCAGGTTTCGTTAGCTCTAGGAAGTAGCATACTTGAGACCGGGGCGGACTTACGGAGCAGAATCAAGGAAGTAGTGGAGCAACTCACAGGGCTGTCCGTGGCGCAGGTAGATATTAGGACCAAATATGAACCGGGGAAAGCGAAACGGCTGGCTGTGCGCTGATGGAAGATAACGGATGTTGAATGCAAAGGCAATAGGTGCTATCGCCGGGTTAGTGCTGGGAATCATTGTAGTATGTTTTGGTGTGTTAAAGGCCCTCTTGGTGGTTCTGTTTGTTGTGGCTGGCTGGCTTATTGGCAAGTTCTTGATGGGGGAGATTGATCTCTTGGATCTTTATGAGCGCTTTATGAGAGGCAGGGGCAAGAGACCCAGGGAATAACCCTAGGCGGGAAGCGGCATCTACTGGAGTCAAGTCAATTAGGTTCTGGATACTACACGGTCGCGAAAGAAGTACTCCATGTCCGGTATCACGGCAATCGCGTAGCCTTGACTTGTCCAGTATGTCTCACTCTCGGTCTCTCACTTGAACGCGTTATGGCTTGACCCAAGTCTGAGGCTCCGAATTCATCACAGAATGTGCTGCATTCGACGTTGGGCAACAAAGGTGTGCAGGCTCTGTGTTGTTGTGCGGAGTATGTGAGCGAAACCCCTGAGCGAACCGAAGGGCAGAAAGCAATTTACGTTGGCGTGGCGTCTCGGAAGAGGGATTGCCACGCTATGCCGCGCCAACTCTCCAGTTAGAAGCGAATCCGTTACGACAGCCTTGTGTTTCCGGAGGCCAAAATGCAATATTGTTGCATTTAGCCCAAGCCCGTGGTACTGTATCGCTTGTGATTCAAGATTCACTTCGCATTTTGCAGGCTGAGGGTTACAAGATAACTCAGCCTCGAAAGCAGGTGCTCGAGATTCTACAGGCATCACATGAGCCGCTCTCGCCCTATGAGATACAGCGGCTCCTACACAAGCAAGGCAAGTACCTAAACCATGTTACTATCTATCGCACGCTCGACTTATTCTGCACCCTCAATCTGGCTCATAGGATTCTGTCCAGCGGTGGGTTTGTTAAGTGTGCCATCAAGAGTAAGGAAGGGTGCCATCGGTTCATGCTCTGCCGCCGCTGTGGAGCGCTCCAGGAGTTTGCCGACGAAGAATTGTGCCGACAGGAAAGCAAGTTTGCCCAGAATCTTGGCTTTCATACTCAGTACCATCTTTCCGAATCTTGCGGGCTGTGCTTGAATTGCTGTAAGGAATTGGAAGAGCGGGAAGACGTCTAATCCCCAGTCTGCTATGGTAAAGCGGATCACCAAAGAACTGAAGAGACACGCGCCCTTTACCTTCTTGGGCGCTCTCACAGGAATTATCATTATGCTCATAGTGGTCCTTGGCAATGTTCCCTCTCACGTTTCTGAGACCGCTTTCTACGGCCTACATCCACTCCATGTCGTATTGAGCGCGCTTACGACCACGGCGATGTATATGAGATATGGGAAGGGCAAGATCTGGATCGCGATTCTGGTCGGTTGGACGGGTTCAATAGGTATAGCTACAGTTAGCGATGTAATAATCCCTTATCTGGGAGGGAGCTTACTCCATATCGACATGGAGTTTGAGCTGCCATTTATCGAAACCTCTGCAATGCCCGTTATCGGGATCGAAAAGTGGAAGATTGTCAATCTTGCGGCATTCGTTGGCATTGCCATTGGCTACTGGAAACACATAACCAGAATCCCACACGCTGGTCATGTGTTGCTAAGCACATGGGCATCGTTGTTCTACTTCACAGCGTTTGGAGTAGCTGACTGGATTCCTTTGCTTCCCCTCGTCTTCCTGTTTCTATTCCTTGCGGTTTGGATTCCTTGCTGCACCAGCGACATAGTGTATCCTCTCCTGTTCGTGAAGGGGGGTGAAGAACCACCTTTGCAACACACAGAGTCAGGATAGCTTTTGCGCCACACAAGGTACCTTAGCCCGTTGGTGTAGATTGAAGAGACTCGCGTCCTGGCAATGTAGTGCCGGGGAGGACTTGGCTACAACGAGACTGCCGCGTCGCTGGGGCTCATGGCAGTGTGGGCCTCTTCTGACCACAGATGGCGCTCCTTGTTGTTGCAGGCGGCGCTGGGCAATTTCAGAGGTGATCCTGAAAGCGATGCGCTTGCGGGACTCGCACATTAGCCAGGCAACCCAGGTATTGCTGCTAATTGCAGTACTCTGCTTCGTCATGGGAGAAGTTGATGTTGTCGTGAGATAGGCTGGCGAGGCTCGTAGGCTATAAAGTCACTTGCAGCTGTGCTACCATATGCTAGGGATTCAGACTGAGGGCCCTATATTGTCTGGCTGGCTGAAAAACACTGAGCTAGGGGTAAGAAGAACCAAGGAAGCCTGGTTTAGCAAGGTAAGCTGTCTTTTCGATCGAGGCTCCGTAGGGGAGGAAATCTGGGTGGAGTTGGAGGAGTTGCTTATCTTAGCAGATGTTGGTGTGGAAACTAGCGACAAGCTTGTAGCAAGGGTCAAGCAGCGGGTGAAGACCGACAGGCTGGGAGATGCTTCACAGATTAAGTCAGCTTTGAAAGCTGAGATGGTTAGTCTACTAAGCGTCCCTAGTTCACTCTGTCATTCTGAGCCAAGTGGAGAATCACCGCAAGTTATCCTAGTTGTGGGCGTGAATGGCTCAGGCAAGACAACAAGCATTGCCAAGCTGGCATATTGCTTCACCTCGCAGGGGAAGAAGGTTATCTTAGCTGCAGCGGATACCTTCAGGGCGGCGGCTATTGACCAGATTAAGTACTGGGGAAGGGAAGTCGGTGCTGAAGTTGTTGCCCACCAGCCCGGTGGCGACCCAAGTGCGGTTGCCTTCGATGCTATTCAGGCGGCATATAACCGGCAGGCCCAAGCAGTGATTATTGACACTGCTGGTCGTCTTCATACTAAGTCTAATCTCATGGAAGAGCTTAAGAAGATAAGGAGAGCAGCAGCTAAGCATGATGCCTCGGCTCCACACCAGGTCCTATTGGTGATGGATACTACCACAGGGCAGAATGGCATAGCGCAAGCCAAGTACTTCACCCAGGCTGTGGACGTCACCGGCATTTTCTTGGCCAAGCTCGATGGCACTGCTAAAGGGGGGATAGTGTTTGCCATTTGTTATGGGTTGAACATACCTATCGACTATGTGGGTACTGGCGAGAGAGTGCAAGACATAGCCCCTTTCCAAGCCGAAGCCTTTGTTGATGCCATTTTCTCTTGAATAGGTAAACGTTCTGATAGTATAGAAACTGAATGCTTATCATCGGGATTGACCCCATCGCTTTCTCCATTGGTCCTCTCGCTGTGAGATGGTACGGAATAACGGTGGCCTTAGCGGTTATAGCGCTGTTGGCTATCACCTTTCGAGAGCTGAAAAGGCTGGGCATTTCAAGCGACATTTTGTACGGGCTCTTTCCGTGTGGGATTGTCGGTGCCATCATTGGAGCCAGGCTGGTTCACGTGGTTGACTACTGGGACTACTATGTCAGCCATCCTGGTGAGATCATTGGTTTTGCTGGACTCAGTCTGTACGGAGCCGTCATCGGCGCCATCGTGGCAGCAGTGGTCTACATGGTAGTCACGAAGACCTCTTTCTCCAGGCTGCCTGTCTTAGGTGATGCCGCTGCTGTAGGAGCGCCTGTGGCTCAAGCCATAGGCAGAGTTGGCTGCACCATAAACGGTTGCTGCTTTGGTAAGCCCAGCCCCTTTCAGTCTTTCCCTGGGGCAGTGGTCTACACTTCCCGGGATACCATTCCTCGATATTGGGATGGTCTTCCCCTCTACCAAGATGGTATGACCGTTCCACTTTATCCCGCACAGATTTACTTTCTGTGCTGGAACCTCATCGTCTTTGCCGTAGTATGGCGATTGCGCGACCGACTTAAGCCACAAGGTTCTCTCGCCCTCCTTTACCTTTGCCTTTATGCCGCTGGTGATTTTGGCTTAAGGTTCTTCCGTTTGAACGAGCCATTTCTTTTCGGACTTCACCAAGGTCAGGTGATCAGCTTAGTGATATTCGTGGTGGCTTTGTCTTTGCTTGTTACAAGGATGCGTAAGTTTCGGAAAAGGGCTTTGGCTGCTGGCTCAGCAGATGAAGCTAACTACTTGGAGCAAAGTCCAGAAGGTTAAGACGCAGCACTTCCTCTCCATTCCACCAGTCTTTGTCGAGGTTATACACGATATCTATATACGGAGGTATTTCCTCCTTACCTTTCCGTGAGTCAAAGTGCATCGCTCTCCAGCTTATGTCTCCTTGTTTGAGTCTTAACTGTAGGTGTTCACCTTGGTTGCCGAGTTTCTGGCATTCGGTTACTGCTACGTGCCGAGTAAGAAAAGTAGGTTTAGGATTGCCTTGACCGAAAGGGCTCAGTTTCTGCATTAGATTAAACGTACTGCTGGCAAACGCGGACAAGGGAAGCTCGGCGTCAATGACCAATTCAGGGTGAAGATCGAGATGTGATAGCTCAGTCATAGCTAGCGCCGCGATTCTCTCCTTCAGTTCCGGCAAGTTCTGGCCCGCCACGGTGAATCCGGCAGCGAAGGGATGACCGCCAAAGCTGCGAAGCAAATCACTGCATTGTTCTAAAGCAGACAGAATGTTGAACTCGGGTATGCTACGCCCACTGCCTCGACATACTTCGGGGCCAAGGCTTAGAACTATGGCAGGTCTGTAGAATTCCTCTACTAGCTTGCCAGCGACGAGGCCGATTACACCATCAGGATAACTCTCGTCGCCTTGAATAAGCAGAGGGGGACAAGCTGGCGTACAAGGTTCGTAGGCTAGCTTCTGCCTGGCCTTGCCCAGTACCTCGTTGGTTAGCCTTTGGCGCTCAGCATTCTTTTCCTCCAGCTCTGTGGCCAAAGCGTGAGCTTCTTCTGGTGAGTAAGTGGTGACCAAGCGATAGCTGGTGACGGCATTACCAACCCTGCCAGCAGAGTTAAGCCTTGGCCCCAAGACCCAGGAAACGTGCTCGGTATCAAGCTCACCAAGCTTCAGTCCAGCTACCTTAATCATCTCATGCAGCCCGATGCGATGAGTGTCATTAAGCACCTTCAACCCTTTCCTCACTAAGTAGCGGTTTTCACCGCTAAGGGGGACCATATCAGTGACAGTGCCTAAAGCCACTAGGTCTAGTAGACCATTGAGCCGTTCCTCTCTGCTGTCCTGGTGAAACAGAGCTTGAAGTAGCTTGAAGGCAACGCCCACACCAGCCAATTGGGTAGAGCAGTATCGTGAATCCCTTCGTCTCGGATTGACTACTGCTATTGCCTGAGGGAGGTTTGTTGACGGGATGTGGTGATCGGTGATAATCATATCCATTCCCATTTCCTGAGCTTGTCTGGCCTCTGTGAGGTTGCCCGTGCCACAATCAACGGTGATAACTAGTCCGGTTCCTTGGTCATGGAGTTTCTCCATAGCTGTAGAGCTCAATCCGTGTCCTTCGTAAACGCGGTCAGGAATGTAGGGAGTGACTTTGCCGCCAAGCCACGACAGCCCTTCGACAAGTATGGCTGTGGCTGTCACGCCGTCCACATCGAAGTCACCATAGATGGTGATCTTCTCTCCTGAGAGCAAGGCTTTGTATATTCTGCTCACAGCTAGTGGCATGTCAGGGAGTGAGAAGGGATCACATTGAAGCCTGCTATCAGCGGCTAAGAAGAGCTCAATCTCGTTCGGTGGAATGTTGCGGTTGTAAAGAAGCTGGGCCGTCAAAGGAGTGACGCCAGGAGCGCTTGAGTACTCATCTGGCGCTGGTGGCAGGACTTTCCATTCAGCTTGCTGATTCAATTCCATATTCTCAGCCTACCAGCTTTCACTAAAACTGGTAACTATAGCACAAGATGCCCCTTGGCGAAACCCTTTGGCACTTGCTCTCAAGCTCATCCCTTGATAAGGCGATAGGTGTGGCCTGGGCTAATCAGCCAGCTTTGAGAATGTCGGAGTGCAAGGCTAGTCACGCCACTGGGACGGGCTGGCCAGGCGAAGAGATGGCAGAGCTTCGTTGCTGTCGGTTAAGCTAACAGCATTTCGTAATCAGGGCACGGATCAGAATTAACGAGTGAAGATTCAAGTCAAGGTAAGGCCTAGTTTGAGAAGCGAAGGAATTAGTCGCGAAGGTGGCAACTTTGTGGTCAACGTCAGAGAACGTTCCCAGGAAGGCAAGGCCACCCCAGCAGCTGCTGAATCAGCGGCAGAGTACTTCGGCGTTCCTCAAAGACAAGTGAGAATTGTAAGCAGCTTTAGGGGCAAGAATAACGTTATTGAGGTTGGGGGAGACTATTTAGAAGGAGGCGTGAGCTAGCGGTAAGCTTGACGTTGAATGTAGCATATCTTCTCTCCTAGTTCAATCTAGGCTCGTTCGATCTACATGGTCTTGACAATATACAGGAGATACAGGAGAATATACGTGTGACTGCTACCCGACACATCCTTAGTTTCGGAGCTGGCGTGAATAGCGTAGCCTTAATGATTCTTCTGTTACGCCTGAAAGCGCCGCTGGATGAAGTAGTGTTCGCTGATACCGGTGCTGAAGTTCCCGAGACATATGCCTATCTAAACATAGCTGAGGGTTATCTTAAAGAGCATGGTGTTCCTTTCAGAATCGTGTCGAAACGCATCCTCAATGAACGTGACCTGTATCAAACCTGTTGGCACCGTAGAGTAGTTCCATCAGCTGTCTGGCGCTGGTCCACCAGAGACTTTAAAGTTGAACCAATCCAGAATTATTATCGAAGCCTTGGAGTTCATATCTGTCAGTATATAGGGATGGCGCATGGTGAGATGCAGCGAGCGAAGGATAATCCGTTGTCGTTTATTACGAACCAGTATCCATTACTTGAGTGGAAGCTAACCCGCCCCAAATGTATTGAACTGATTCAGGATGCAGGCTTACCTGTACCTAAGAAGAGCGGTTGTTTCTTTTGCCCATTTAATTCCAAGGGCAGGTGGCGGTGGATTTATGAGAACCATAACGAGCTTTACCAGAAAGCCGTGGCTTTGGAGGAAAATTCCAAACATTTTCCAAGCCAAAGACTGACCGATCAGGTGTTCAGGCAGCGAGCGAATGTGACGTTACGTGAACTAGCAGAAAGCTTTGAGCGAGGATAACGATTTAGTCTTCACTAATGGCCCTATTCCCATAGATCATCCAATAACCTACGAATATCCAGAAGCTCTCTCACTAAGCCTGTGAATCTGAATATCCCTTCTTCCAGGAATGGGAGAGCATCCATGACACTCTGCCACGCCCCAGCGTTAATGTCTGAGCACTTATCCTTGAGATTGTTGACGGCTTCAGGTAGCTCGTAGCGATTCATATCTTTCATGCGCTGAATCTGTGCTTGCAGTTTGGTTCTCAGCTCGCCAGACAGAGTCTCTTCGATAGCTTCGGCCTTTGGTATCCAATGGTTAAGTTCCTCTTGTATCCATTCGTGGTATGCACTCCGGTAGTGCATTGCCACGCTAACGAAGGTGCTCACAAGAAAATTATCTCTTTCCTGCGTTAGATCGTCGTCATCAACCATCATCACCTCGCGACTTCAGCCAGTGCTGGACTATTGATGTCACCAGAACATCAACTGCTACCTTTCGTTTGCCGGCTTCGTCGGCCAGCAATCCATATTCCTCCTGCGTTAGGAGAGCAATAACGTGGAACTCTTGCTCTGTAATGGTCTTGGACTCCATTATCGCAGTCTTAGCTTCGGTGACGGATACCTGAGGGTTTCTGAGAATGTAATCAATGACATGCCTTCCGTCCCACGCTGTGATCTCGGAAATGGCTTGGGCGGCCTCTTCTAGCAACTCAGGCCTGGTTCTCGCTAGTTGCCATAGGCGGCGACCCTGTTCCAAGCTTTTTAACTGTCGCTGTTCAAACAGGCTCTGGATTCCCCTAGGAAGCTTGAGGAGTGCAAGAAATTCACGAATAGTCTCTGCACTCACGCCTACAGCCTTGGTCAACTTTTCATTGGAATTATACTCAGGTAAGGTTCTTAGGTATTGAAGGGCTCGTGCTGTGCCAAGGAGGTCCTTGTCCTTAGTACCCTTTAGGTTAGCAAAGCACATGGCCAACGCTTGTTCCTTGTCCATCTTTCGCTCTTCGCCGTTCTAGTACCGCATCATTTGGAGCCACTCGATGGTGGCATCCCTGGCTATTTGGTCCGGGGTCATACTAAGACGTTTTGTAGCCCTGTCCATAGCAAATGACCATTTCTCCGGCAGTACAAACGTAATCTTCTTCTGCCTCTTCTTCTCCTCAGCTCTTCTGAAGATAGCTTCCAGCGAACTGTCTGGTGATTCTTCCACAGATTCCATTACCCTGTCTCTAGATGCCTTGGGTTCCTTCACGACTCTTTTTGCAATAGCAATAGCTTTGGCCTCACTGGACACATACTGAGCTAGACGTGTGGCTAAGGGTACCGTAATTATTTTTTGCTCTACCAGCGCCTTCAGCCCTTCCGGCACGCCTGCGTACCCAAGCCACTTCCTAACTGTTTGCTCGCTCAATCCCAAGTGTCGAGCTACAGCTTGCGGCGTCCGAAGCTCTTGCAGTAGGTATAGACATGTATCAGATTTGTCTCGTGGCGACAGGTCCCTCCTTTGAACATTCTCGCTAAAGGAGATGACCTTCGCCTCGAATTTACCAATTTCTTGTCCCCTTATCTTGGCGTCTATCCGCTTCCAACCTAGTTGTTTTGCCGCAAGATATCTGCGCTGACCAATCAGAATTTCAAACTTGCCATTCTTTGGTTGTACGACGATCGGATGCTGTAGGCCGAACTTGTCCATACTATAGGCGAGGTTGTCTAGATCAGCCGTGATCTCACGCCTCCGTACGTTCCATTCACCCATCTCTAGTTGATCCAGACGAATCTTCGCATATTCACCACTTGTACTGTTAGCGTCCCGTTTAGGGCTAATCAATGACGCACCTCCTGAGTCTGGCTGCCTTCCTGGAACCTTGGACGCAGTATATATTGGCAGGAGATGAAAAAACAAGCTGTTTCTGTACTTGCATTATGAACGGGGCTCCACTAGGTTTACCCAACGACTCTATTCTTGGCGGAGCTTCCTTCATTGAATCAACTTGAGTTGGATGTTCCTTGCCTTACCGAGCTACGAATCTTCTTCCGTTATGACTCTGATTCCGTTTCTGTTCAGTTTCTGTTCAGTAGTGCGGCGGTAACACCATCGCCGTCCATCAATTCTTGGGAAAATGTGCCGTCGTATATTTGCCCACAGCCACATGATGGGCTTTTAGACTTTCCTATGGATTCTCTAGTATGGGATAGCTTAGCAATTCTCAAAGTTTCCTCTGCCCCGTGACAAATTCCTGGGTGACATCTGTTCCGTTTCTATTTGGCATTTTGTATTTCTCATCCAGAACATCGTCGCCACTGCCTCCCTGGATTTCACGCAGGTATTCTATCCCTTTGTCCTCGTCCCCGAACAAGTGAAAGAGCGTTGTTTCATTTTGATCCATTTCCCCTCATCAATCCCAACTAAATTACCACAGTGACATTTAACTTCATTTCCATCTCGAATGCCATAATCTTCTATTATTCGCCCTTTCCAGCAGTGTAATAGTCGCCCCTTCCCTACCTTCAAATATTTGAAGACTTTGGCCCTGCACTTGGCGCATTTTATTACTATCATTTCAATTTACGTGGCCTCATCTCCAATTGGAGCGTGTTGAAGCCCATGTTTCATTCTGGATTTCTTGAGACCGTTTAGAAAGTAGGTATTTGGCTCTCTAGGTTGGCGTTTCTCAGTGGCTTTGATAAGCTTTTCCAGCATGCTAAGGCGGTAAGAGTAAATAAGCTTCTTAGCCAAGCCAGCGCTGATGCCAAACTTGAGCAAATCTCCTTCAACTCTCTTAGCTCTCGTCCGATGCCCCTCTTTCTTCTCTGTCCTCATGGCTCTGATAAAGTTATCATAATCAGAGGTAATTAGTGTAACATTGGCCTGGGAGTGGAGATAAAGATAATCGGGGCGGAATCTTTGGGTGTTCGCTGCCTGTGCTGCGTCGTCGAAACCAAGGATCGCAAGATAGTAATTGATCCAGGAGTGGCATTGGGGTATAGGAGGCATGGGCTCTTACCCCACCCGGTCCAAGTTGTGGTGGCTGAGAGGGTGAAAGTTGCCATTGAGAAGGCGCTGGAGAATGCCACAGATGTCGTGATCAGCCATTATCATGGTGAGCATCATCCAATGGTCGATGCCAATCCTTACCAGCTTTCGGCGGAGCGAGTTGCCGAATCGCTGAGGCATCCCGCGTTGTGGACAAAGGGGACGCAGGGTCTCTCTCATACTCAGATTCAGCGAGTCCAAGCTTTAGCCCAGAAGATCAATCGGACTCTTCCGGCTTCGGAAGGGCTGAACGACGGATGTTTGAGCTTTTCGCCTCCTGTTCCCCATGGCGAACAAGGCAGAGGTGGCATGGTAATGATGACTCGCATTGAAGAGGGAAGCGAAGTCTTTGTGCATGCCTCGGACATTCAAATGCTCAGTGACGAGGCACTTGAGCAAATGGTTGTGTGGCGGCCAACCGTGGTGCTGGCATCTGGGCCCCCGTTCTATTTGCTCAGCTTGACTCCGGAAAAGCGAGAGAGCGCGCTACGTAGGACCTTAGATTTGGCCAGAGAAGTTGATACGCTGATTCTGGATCACCACCTGATGCGTTCCAAGGGAGGGGAGAGGTGGCTGGATTGGGTTTCCTCTATGCGCGCGTCTAAAGACCCGTGCCGACATCGTAAGATCGTCTGTGCTGCTGACTTCATGGGGCGCCCTCGCAATTTGCTTGAGGCAGAGCGAGTCCTTTGGTACAAGAGAATGCCAGTGCCCAATTGGTGGCACGAGGCCTATGCTCGGGGTGAAGCAGATACTGCGCTCTATCAACAGGACGGTGGTTGCGGATGAAAAAGGTGACGGTAATAGGGACAGGACACGTCTTCAGGTTGAGGCAGAAGGTCAGGAAGCTTATCCAAGATATCCATCCTCAAGCTGTCTGCGTTGAACTTGACGAAGGAAGGTACGAAGTCCTGCTTCAAGGCAGAACGTCATTTGATCCTCTGGCTTTGTTACAGGCGCGGCTGGCGGATACCTATCACACAATCCCGGGAAACGATATGCTGGGTGCGGTAGACGGGGCAAAAGACATAGAAGCCGAGCTCTTCTTCATAGACAGGGACATAGAGGCGACAAAGGGAAGGCTTGGCGAGGCTTTTGTATTAGAGTTCCTCAATCCCTTGGAGATATTGAGGAAAGTGATGCTGTTTCCTGTTGTCTTCCTGTCTCTGCCTCGTTGGGGGTCCAGCTTGGAGGAGGTAGTGAAGGAATTTGAGAGAGACCCAGAGAAATACAGGAAACTCCTGGGCAGAGCATTCCCCGTGTTCAAAAGAGTTCTCTTAGATGAGAGGGAGGAACACATGGCGGGCAGGATAAGGAAAGTACTGGAGAGGTTTGACGAGGTTGCAGTAGTCACGGGTGCAGGGCATGCGGCTGACCTGAAGAAGCTTCTGAATGATTTCAATGTCGAAGTCGTTTCCTTGACGAAGCTGCTAGACGAGTGAAGAAAGCTTACGCTCCCGCAAGGCGAAACCGAGGTTACGACTCTGTTCTTCTACCATCTCCAAGCTTGCTCGCTCAGGACCACCCCGAGTCTCAGGCCGGGTAGCGTTAAGACCCGCTGCCGCACTGGCCATGATGAGTGATTTTCGAATGCTGGCTCCCAGAACACGGTAAGCAGCAAAAGCACCTACAAAAACGTCTCCGCAACCTACTGTGTTGACTACATCGAAGTCCATCTCTTTGAGGGGTAGGGCAGGCGCTTCGAC
>CAZHQV010000020.1:0-20833 GCA_964534285.1 uncultured Dehalococcoidales bacterium | reverse complement strand
TTTATGGAGCAGAACCCGCTCTTAGCTACCTGTCCAAATTTCGGGGACCACCTCATACTTGATATACCTTCGCAGCCTAAATTTGCTCACTAGCTTCTACCGTCGAACAAGGGACGGGCTCTTCGATTCTGAGTCTGGTGCCAAGCTCTATGCAAGAGATTAGATAAAGCTCTATCTTGGTAATCTGCTTTCAGATGCCCAGCTACCCTCCTGTTTGATTTCCAGTCACACACGCATCTTTATAACCAGCTAGATGGTCTTGAGCACAGCTTTCCCAGGAGAACGACTTTGCTCTTTGCACTCCCTTCCTGCTAAGATAAGCTCTTAGCTCACTACTGACGGCCACTTTATATATCTTGCTTGCCAGGTCCTCGCAGTTATAAGGGTCAAAGAATTCCACAGCATTGTTGCCAGTCTCTGGCAAGGCTGTTACGTTAGACGCTACAATGGGGCAGCCGCAAGCGGGGATACATACTCCCATTTGCATCCCTGCACCAGAGCCGTCTCAGCTACAGCGAGTACGTAGCAAAAGTCGAGCCAGTTGTTGCTCCAGCTCGCAGGGTGTAGCCACACCGTACGACAAACAACTCTAGGCCTCAGATGAAATAACCGCTGGGCGCGCCTACGGACTCGATGCGTGCTCACACTTATGAACAAGGCGTCAGGCTTGCGGCAGCCGCACTTTGAGTTTATGATAACGCTGAGCCAGACGCACGGTAGGCCTGGGGTCAGAGGGGAAAGTAGTCGCGAAGCGGGCAATTGACGAATGCCCAGGCATGGCAATAAAGGGAGTCCTCCACTTGTTGAGAAGAGCATTCTACTTCGCTAGGGCGACGCTTAAGGATGCGCTTGCCCTCTCGCGTCACCCAAAAGAAGCTAGGTGGCTGTATGGTGTTCCTCTTTACCGCAATGCGCTTTATCTCATGCTTAGCTCCGCAGTTCTGGCCCTCAGTGGCTTCTTCTTCTGGGCAGTAGCGGCCAGGCTTTATCCCGTTGAGGGCGTGGGGCTTGCCTCAGCGGCCATTTCGGCAATGGGTTTGTTGGCGCTGCTCTCAACGTTGGGACTGGACTATGGACTTATTCGTTTCCTTCCTCAGGCTGGCGACACGAGCAGAAACATGATAAACACCTGCTTCACTGCGGGTGGGATTGCCGCGATAGCGTTGTCGCTCCTTTTCCTCGCTGGGCTTCCGCTTTGGTCACCTGCGCTCATTTCAATGCGAGCGCAGCCGGTGTTTTTCGCCGCCTTCGTCGTCTTCACGGTTGGCGCTACGCTTCAGACTTTCACCCGGCAGACCTTCGTTGCTGAGCGCAAAGCGGAGTTCGCTCTGTGGCAGGGCTTGATTTTTGGCCTTGTGAGGTTCATCCCTCTTGTGGCTCTGGCGGGCCTTTTCCATAGCTTTGGCATCTTTGCCTCCTGGGGGATCGCTTTCGGGATAGCCGTACCACTTGGTATTTTTCTATTCCTTCCCAAAGTCCAGGCTGGTTATCGCCCTCTACCTGCTGTGAGCAAACAGGCACTTGCTGATATGATGCATTTTTCCTCTACCAATTACGCGGCGAATATACTGTGGGCAATACCTGGTCTTGTTCTTCCTCTCATGGTCGTGGGTCTTCTAGGTGCCGAGTCAACTGCCTACTTCTATATCGCCTGGGCCGTCGCAAACATACTGTCTATGATTCCAGGAGCTGCATCGTTCTCATTGTTTGCTGAAGGCTCATATAATCAGGGAACTTTAGGTGGAGACATGAAAAGAGCTCTCAAGCTTGTTCTCGTTCTCCTCATCCCCACAATCATCATAATCTCAGCCCTGGCAGGCAAAATCCTCCTTCTCTTTGGAACAGCTTACTCTGAAAATGCCACCAGGCTTCTCCAGATTCTAGCCATTTCTGCGTTACCCCTGAGTCTAAATTACATCTACTTTAGCGCAAAAAGAGTGGAAATGAGGATGAAAGGCGTTGTGGCTTTGAGTGGCTTTATAGTGGTTACCACCTTGGCACTGAGTTTTGTCCTCTTGCCCCGGCTCGGGATTCTAGGGGCTGGGGTAAGCTACATAGTGGCGCAGGTAGTCGCTGCACTGGTCGTAGGCGGTTGCGTGTTCAAGGGCGGTCGTAGACATCAGGTATAACCAAAGGCCGTCAGCATTCATACGGGGATGAGACCCTACGTGTCACGCAATAAGCAAGCAAGAAAAGAGCACAGTCGCGGCAAACAACGAACATGGGAGCAGCATTTCTTCCCTCATCGCATGTGATTATCTACTCTGCTACGGCTCTTGCGGCATTATTGGCAACCGTTGCCTTAAGCGGGGGCTCAAACCATCTGGCTGGTTATCTTCTCCCATACCCGCAAGACCTCTCTGCCATCTTCTGCAGTAACGGGTGGCTCAGTGCCATTCTGGATGCTCTCCATGAATTTCCTAATGCCCCTGGGAATTCCGCGATGCTTTCCCTGGATGAAGCTGACACCACTCGCAACGGTATCCGCTAGTATCCGTATACTTCGCTGCAGATTCTCCCTGGCATATAGAGACGCTATGCCCTTTCCCATCTCTGTTTTTCCCCCATATGTGATTACCACACAATTATGGAGGTCCGCATGTATGTTCTTCTTTGTCCCAAAAATATCAACCATCCATAGGCTGGGCCAATTGCACGATGAAATAATCGTTCCCACACCTTTCTCGCCTTCTAAGAGTATCTGGACTTCGTCAAAACGCATATGGTCAAGATTGCCCATCTTCTTCGGATAGACTGCGACAGGCTCTATATCACCCAGGAATTCCCTGGCGAGATATATTGGATGGGGCAAAGTATCGCCAAACACACCTCCGGGCAATTTGTGCCACCAGTGGTTCGGGTCTGCAATTATGGGGAAGTCCTGCGGTGGAGAACTCTGCTTAATTTCCACCCTTACTACATGTCCTATGGTGCCTTTGTCCAGGATGCGTCTGACCTTCTGAACGGGAGGTATAAATAGCAGGTGATGATTAGTTCCGAGCTTTACATTATTCCTCTTCGCGACCTGTATCATTTCATCAGCATCTCTGGTGCTGAGAGCCATGGGTTTCTCTGTGAAAACATGGCATCCAGCTTCCATGGCCTGCATGGCTAAAGAGGCGTGCGTATCTATGGAAGTGCAAACATTCACGACGTCAATTTTCTCCAGGTCCAGCATCTGTTTGAAATCAGTGTAATATTTGGCTATTTTGAATTTTCCTGCAACGTTCCTTGCCAGGTCTTCGTTCCTGTCACAAATTGCTGCTAACCTGACGTTTCTGCATTTGAGGAGCGAAGGTATGTGCGCATTCTGGGCTATGAAGCCACAGCCAACTACTGCTGCTTTCAGATGTTTCGCACCCATCTCTTCCATTGCCCTTCCTAGCAAAGAGGGCATTCAAGTTCGCCCAAACTTCAAAACTAGATCTGCCTTATCTACGCTTCACAACATTCCCGCCCACGATTTTCGCAGTGCCACCACAAGCTGCTACCTCTGCCTGCGAGCGTGGACTAGACCGACCGCTAGTGTTGAGTAGGCCTCAAGCCCAAATGTTTCTATCTCACACGTAAACCCCGCTTCTTCTAGCCTCTTTTCCATCAGCGACATAAGTCTCTTTCTCCTCACTAACCACGGCACCAACCCTTTCTTTGCGTGCACTTCCATCTCTATTCGTCTTATCCCTTCTAGCTCCTCTGGCCTTATTGCCCACTCACCACCTTCGCAGTCGACCTTGAGAAAGTCACACCCACCACAGCGTTTCTTTATCTCACTTAGACTCATTGTTGACAAAGATTTGCGTCTACTCCTCCACCTTATTTCCCTGGCTTGCCCATCACCAAGCGCGGTCTCTAAGACTGTTATACTCCTGTTATTCATGGCGACGTTTTTGCGTAGCTCCTCTACTGTGATCGGCTCAACAGCGTAAACATGCTTCGATACTCTTGATGCTGGTATACTGAAACCTCCGATATTAGCTCCAACATCAATCACAATGTCCTCCTCCCTTATATCGCTAAACCGATAATCGCTTTGGACTTGGCGAACACTCGCTACGTCCTTGCTCAGAAGATACTTGTCTCCTTCCAGCGTAACAACATGGTCAAAACATCTCTTGTCTATAGTAATTACGTTGGAATCTTGCACCCACCTGTATGCTTCCTGTGCTAACCTTGTCCTACGTATGAACTGCTTGATGAGTTCCTTCGTTACCATGATAGCCACTTACAGCCCTGGTTGATACGAAATGGTGCTCCTACTCCCGCATTCTGGGCTATGAAGCCACAGCCAACTAATGCTACCTTCAGCGGTTTCGCACCCATGTTCCTATCGCCTAGTGTCCATTGGATTCATTGCCAAGTGCACTGCCAAACGATCTGGCCTTAAGCGAAGCGAGGCGTCTAGGATGAAATTCTTTGCCGCCCCCTCACACCGCGCCAGGCTTCGCCTCAATGTGAGGAGGAGGCAACTGACTAGATTCGCACAGCTCATGAACCGCTCCACCTCAAGCTACCAGAAGGCCCTCTATTTCCGTTATCAATTCCCTTTGTCTCCTATGCAGCGGGAACATCCCCGCAATCCTCTTTCTCGCCTCCTTGCCTTTGTCAGAGTGCAAAGCTTTCTTGATTGCCTCCACGGTCGCCCCGACATTACCATATGGCACATAGAATCCAGTATCTCCTATTGCCAGTGGAATTCCACAATATTCAGTGCCCACTGGCACACATTCACAAAGCATGGCTTCGCACAGCGCGTTGGGAAGCCCCTCATATCTTGAAAGCTGGCAGTACACTTTTGCCCCGCTGTACCATTTGGGCAGCTCTGCCTCTGGGACAAAGCCAGGGAACTCTACATTCGAAGGGGCCATAGATTTTAGACGCGCAACAGAAGCGTCCACATGTGGGCCAATCAGGATAAATTTTGCCTCCGGCAGATAGTTCGCTGCCTCAACAAATACCTCAAGGCCCTTTCTCCTGACAACACTATCCTTAATGTGGGCGACAGTGATTACCGCATTCTCCTTTTCTCCAGATCGTTGCCAGAATCGTGAATCATAGCACTCAGGGACGGTCTTGATGTTGTGCCCGTGTACCCCAGCATTGACAACAGCGTCCTTCTGCAACGATTCCGCGGTGGTCAAGACCCTATCGGCGTGTTTCAATATGAACCTCACAACCTGAGCATACACCGGGTTGAGCATAGCTCCATATCGTATTTCAGGAACCCTGGCCACTTCGTAGCCGCCAACGACTACAATAGATTTCTTTCTGAGAACCTTGGAGAACGAAACTGCCAGAAAGGCATGAGCATCAGCAAACTGCGAAAAGGTCACATCGGCCCAGAAGGTACCCCTAAGAATCTTGAAAACGCTTTGGATGCCCCTAAGCGGTCTCCTGCAATTGAAACGAGGCGCAGTCCTTATCTCAAAGTGGCTATCGAGTATGGCTATATCTCTCTTGAGGAAGATATCGTCCTCTGGGAGTGCCAGTATCTTCTTCTTAGCTGTCACGATTGTTCCAGTGTTTCTGCTCCGTAGCAAGCTCCACAGCGCTGAGCCGGTCTTCGCGAATAGCGTCTTTACCCACCTAATGCTCCACCTGTGCCACTGCAACTAGAGCCCGGGGGCTCTTGTATAGCCTATCCCTGATAGAAATCACTTCATAGCTCGTATCCGCTGTTTCATCAGTGGCCTGTCTGAATCTAGCGACACGAGGCTCCGGAGATACAAAGCGATACAGTCTATATAGGAGACTGCTCATCCTGTCTCCACTGAAGAGAGTGAAAAGGATATGGGCTACGGTATACGTCAGTTGCCATTTCATTCTATTCACCAGGTTGAGTTGCTGTTGGCCATAGGCTTCGATATTCACAAAGTAGCTACTCAACAGACCATAGAACTCCTCCGGGGCGAACTCTCTTACGTGATAGGGATTCGCCGGCTTTCGAAATAGAGGGCTGTAGATCTTCTTGTTTGGAGTGGAACAAACAAAAATACCCTTCTTCCGAAGGACCCGCCTGCATTCAGCCAGGAATCTCTCAGGTTTCCTTAAGTGCTCAATCGTTTCCAAGGACACTACCACATCAAAGCAATTGTCCGCAAAAGGCAATGCTTCGGCATCCGAAAGCATGAATTCAACCCTCTGCTTTCCCTTGTTCCACCTCTTGGCGTCCCGCAGGGCATGTTGCGAGATGTCTGCTCCCACCACCATCCTGGCACCCCTACCAGCCAAATACGTGCTTCCCGTACCTGAGCCGCAGGCTACGTCAAGCACGACCTTGTTTGGAACGAACTTTGAGGCGAAGATGTAGCTGTTGATGTGCCGCTGGTATTCAGCGTAGGGAATCGCTCCATACAGATCGACATACTCCGAGATTGCAGGTGTGGCTTTGGTCACTCTAGCCTTTCTGTGGCTTCCCTCTTGGCCTGTCTTGTGGGCAGGAACAATTCATGCAAGAAACCGCAAGACCAGGCGATGGGCAGTATCAATGTTGCCAGCGGCATATTCAGCGCCACTCCGTATGATTTGGTCTTGAAGAATGCGAAGCCGGCCGAAGCGACGGATACCAGGAAGGCACCTCCAAGAATGAATACCAGAGGAAACCACGGATTCAGAAGTGCTAAGGCGCTCGCGACTGCGGCAACAACCGGCACGGTTAGGCCAAGCGCTACCTGTGTGGGGGTGATCGTGCCCGATAGCTTGCGCTTCATCAATACCTTTCCCAGTCCATACCGGTACATCTGCGACCACCACTTTCTGGGCGTAGCTCTGCGGTAGTGATAGACGACCACGTCGGGAACGTAGAGCAACCTGTAGCCCAGACGTCTGATTCTCTCGTTCATCACCACATCTTCCCCCTCGAACATGTCTTCGTCCACCGGCATCACTCTGCGAAGCACGTCGGTTCGATAGATGGCATTGGAACCATGAGCTCGGGACTCGATGACCCTGTCATACACCCTTGTGGGCGCTCCCCCTCCAAAGGAGAACGCATAATCGAAAAGCAGACCGGCGGCTTTGCCAAAGGCAGACTCACTTTGGGGCACCAGATTCGGCCCCCCTATCCCGCCTACTCCCTCATCATCAAAATACTTGTTGCAGTTCTTCAGCCAGCTCCGGTCCATGACACAATCGGCGTCTGAGAAGGCAACCAGCTCACCCCGTGCCGCCTCAAATCCTATGTTTCTCGCTGAAACCACCCTTATGCCAGGGTTATCCACCACTCTAGCTGCGTGGTTTCCAGCGATTTCTCGAGTCCCGTCCGTGGAGAGTCCGTCCACTATCAGAACCTCCAATCTGTCCCTGGGATAATCAAGCTCCTCCAGGCTGCTGAGACAGTTGTCAATCGTGTCTTCCACATTCCTGGCCGGGATTACCACAGAGATGAAGGGCTCCTCCATATCTACTCCATAACTGCTATCGTGCTATTCTCTTTCCTATCAGGTGCAGAAGGTTGCTGAAGCCAACTTTCCAGCCCCCCAATTTTGCCTTTCCTGCCCGAGGATAATACTTGATAGGAACTTCCTTCCAGCGGCACTTAGCAAAATGGCAGGCCTCGATTTTTAGCTCTTGGGAAAGGGGTGTATTCGCTGTCAGCCTCAGTCCACCGAGGATGCTTCTCCTGAAAACCCACATCCCTGACTGGGAGTCCTTAATATCAAGACGGAAGAGCAACCTCATCGTCAGGCTCAAAGCTGTGTTGCCGACCTTGTTCCTAAGAGACATAGCGCCTTCATCAATCAATGCGAACCGGTTCGTGGTAAGGAAATCCAGCTTCTCGTTTTCGAGCATCTCGACCAGTCTGGGAATGTCCTCAACGGGGTAAGTGGCATCGGCATCAGCAGTGGCAATAATATCACCTTTTGCCTGCGCAAAGCCCCTCTTGTAGGCGCTGCCATATCCAGGCTTGGGCTCAAACACCACTTCGGCGCCTGCTCTCAACGCCAGTTCCCCAGTCCCATCGTTTGAGCCGTTGTCCACGATCAGGACCTCGACCTGGTAGCCCATCCTCTCAAGCTCATCCCTGGGTATAGCCCGTATCGTCTTTTCAATTCCGTCCTTCTCGTTTCGGGCAGGGATTACCACGCTTACCATAGTGGAGCGAGTTCCTTGAGTTGGTTGAGCTTGGTTCATTGCGCTATCTATTCAAATCCCTGTTGGCTTGATTTATCCAGTCTTTGCCTCTCTCCGACATCTGATTCCCGTTTTGGGCCCACCATCCGAGGTTCTCTATCGGCTGTGGGCTATTACCCATCTTGCCGCATGTAGCAGGTCTGGCGCAACATGGTCAGGCGAGTCAATCAGCGACTGGAGATTAGGGGCTGACGACTGGGGGCCAGTGGTGACCAGAACAGTTGTTGCGCCAAGAGCTTTGCCAGCATCGATGTCCATCTGCATGTCGCCAACAACATAGGAAGCTTGCAGGTCAATGCCATGCTCCCGTGCTGCTTTCTCGAAGAGAGCAGTGCCTGGCTTGCGGCAGCTACATCCCTCGTCAGGATGATGAGGACAGTAGTAGATGGCGTCTACCCGAGCATCGTGCTGTGCCAGTTCGCTCCTCATCTTATCATGAATTTGAGCTAGCGTCTCTTCAGTGAAATAGCCGCGGGCAATGCCAGACTGGTTGGTGATAACCACAACCTTGAACCCATTCTGGGCGAGGAGCCTTATCGCGTCAGGAACAGCGGGCAGGAGCTCGAAGTCCTCTGCGCTGCGGCAATAATGAACATCCCTGGCGATAGTGCCATCTCTATCGAGGAAGACTGCTTTGTTCATTGAGTTACTTGACTTCGCTCAGTGCCTGGGGTGCTAAATTCTTCAAGCTCTTCGGGGCTGGTGCTTTTCACCCCAGTTTGCCTTTGTTGAGCAGATACTGATTGAAGTCGGCAATCAGCCTGGCCACTTCCTCGGCCTTGGAGTGAAGTTCATCGAACCTTTCCTGGTCGAGATAGTCTTGATCCAAGGCAACACGGAGCTGTCTTTGAACCTCGAGTAATGACTCCTCAGCAGCAGACATACATCCGGCAAACTCCTTCGTTGACCTTCGGGAAAATCCATCGGCTATATTAGACATCACAGACGACACTGCCCCCTCTATCAGCTTCCTGAACCCGTAGTCCTCAGCGAGAGCTTTGTTGGATTTTGCTGCCTCATAGATCATCTTCCCCAAGACCCTAGCCTCCTGCCAAGCTTCGATGTCCTCAAACCGCTCGATTTTTGCCATTCACCTCCAATTCCGACTTTGACGTGGGAACCTTAGACTTTCCAACATTGCTATTTGCCCTACGATACTCGTCCCACGTGCCAATGTCAATGATGAAATAGTCCTTGGAGTTGAGTATATATCCGTAGAGCGGAAGCCCAAGCGCTATGAGTCTGGGAAAGATATCATAGGCAAAGTCCGAAAAGCCTTGAGATGGGATGTGGCCAAGGACTTGCTTTTCCAGGACATAGACTCCGCCGCTAGCCAGGACCGGGGATTGGGTATTAGGGACTAGCGATTGGGGATTAGCGGCTGGGGGCTGGGGCTTTTCTACAAAGCTTAGAATTCTCCCCTCTCCGTCGATATCCACCACCCCGACTTCCCAGGGCTTGGCTGCCTCAAAGATAGCCAAAGTCGCCATAGCGCGCTTTTCTTGATGGAAGTTCACCATGGCTGACAGGTCCAAGTTCGTAAGCACGTCTCCATAGACCACCAAGAATGCGTCATTGAAGAAGTGTTCCATTCTCTTTACCCCGCCGGCAGTGCCCAGGAGAGCCTCTTCCGGAGAATACCAGATCTTCATGCCCCAGCGGGAGCCATTGCCAAGGAAGCCCTGAATCTTGTTGCCCAGGTGATACAGGTTTATGGCCACCTCTTGGATGCCATGGCTTTTGAGCCAGGAAAGCTGGTGCTGGATCAGAGGGCGCCCAGCAACGGGAAGAAGCACCTTGGGAGTCTCCAGGGTGAGAGGCCTCAGCCTTGTGCCCTCACCAGCAGCTAGGATCATGGCTTTCATCGTTCCAAGTTCAAAGTCCCAAGTTCAACGTTGCGAGATTAGGAACTGGCGATTGGGGATTAGGGGTTTGGTGTGCTTCTTTCCAGACCTCTAAGTCCTTCCACTTTGCCATGATTCTTCCTGGCAAATGAGGAACTCTATTCCCCAGTTCCCTAGCCCCTAGCCCCTAGCCCCTAGCTCCTAGCCCCCATAACCCTGTGGATGTCTCAGCATCCAGCTCCAGGCGCTTTGAATGATGGCTCCCAGGTCAGGGAACCTGGGTTTCCAGCCGAGTTCCGATTTTGCCCGCTCTGAGCTTGCCACCAAAACTGCCGGGTCGCCAGGGCGCCTGGGGGAGATTCTGACCGGGATTTCGAGGCCTGTAACCTTCCCCGCCACTTCCACTACCTCGAGTACAGAATAGCCTTCCCCGCTGCCCAGGTTGTAGGCCCTGTCATGTCTCTTCTCCAGATTCTCCAGCGCCAGGACATGAGCCTGGGCAATGTCCACCACATGGACATAGTCACGAATGCAGCTTCCGTCTTTTGTAGGGTAATCCGTGCCAAATATGGGAACGGAGCTGTTCTTGCTTGAGGCTGCTTTTAGCACATTTGGAATGAGGTGAGTCTCGGGGCGGTGGTCCTCACCAAGAGATTCGCTTGCTCCGGCAGCATTGAAGTACCTCAAAGAGATGTGTTGGAGCCCGTAGGCCTTGCCGTACCATTCCAGAATGCGCTCAAACATGAGCTTCGATTCACCGTAGCTATTCACGGGAAGCTTGGGGTGGTCTTCGTCGACAGGAATCCTCTGAGGGTCTCCATACACTGCGGCGCTGGAAGAGAAAATCAGTTTGTAGGCCTCGCGTTTCAGCATGGCGTCCAGGAGCTCCATCCCACCGACGATGTTGTTGTGGAAGTATCTTCTGGGGTCGGTCATGGAATACTCCACGACCGTTTCGGCTGCCATATGCATTACAGCATCAATTCTGGCATACTGGAAAGCCGCGTCCAAAGCCTGTGCATTGCAGATGTCAGCAGATATGAATTCCGCTCCTGGAGGAACAGCTCCTTCGTGTCCTTGCTGGAGGTTATCCAGAATGATGACTCTATTACCCGTCCTAACGAGTTCCTCGGCAACGATGCTTCCTACATAGCCAGCTCCACCAGTAACTAAGATGTTCATCCTTTCCTCAGGCAGGTAGTGATAACATGGCCCAGAAGAAGATGGATGTCCTCCACATGTTCCATATTGTCGCTGGGAACTACAATGGCCAAGTCCACCAGGCTCTTGAGCTTGCCCCCATCGAAGCCGATGAAGCCAATCGCGCTGGCACCTTTGGCCTTCGCCACTTTCACGCCATTAAGCACATTCTGGGAGTTGCCACTGCCGCTGATACCAATAGCGATGTCCCCTGCCTCAACCAGGTTCTCCAGTTGTTCGGCAAAGATGTTCTCATAGGCGGTGTCGTTTGCCCAGGCGGAGAGGACAGGAACATTATCAGTCAGGGCAAAAGCCTTTATTCTGAGTTTTCCCGCGCAGATGGCCCCTTTGGAGAGGTCGCTGGCGAAATGGGAAGCGGTAGCCGCTGAGCCACCATTGCCGAAGGTGAATATCCTCTTCCCCTCTGCCCTGGCCCTTTCAATCAGCTCTACGACCTGAGCAGTTATGTCAACCGGAAGCTTGTCCAGAGTGGCAGCAACTTCTGAAACGTAGGTCTTGATGATTTGACGGTTTTCCTGTGCCATTTGTCAACTCCTATCTGCTAGCTCTAATGACCCCCATCCGCTTCATCACTCGAGAAGCCTCGGTATAGAAATCTCTCACTTCAGGCTGCTCCGTTGCCCATTCAAAATATTCGGACATGATTTGTTCCAAAGAAGTGCGTGGCTGCCAGCCTAGCTTGCTTATCTTGGAGATGTCGGAGACTATATGCCTTACATCGCCGAAGCGAAACTCGCCAGGGATTTCAGGCGCAACCTCTTTACCCACAACTTTGGAAAGAAGCTTAACATACGCTGATACGGAGAGAATTTCGCTTCCACCAACGTTATAGACCTTGTAGTTTGCAGCTTCGGTTTCCATTGCCAGAATGTTCGCTGCCGCCACATCTTTGACGTAGACGTAGTCCCGGAGTTGCTTGCCATCCTCGTAGATGATCGGGGGAAGACTCTGAAGCAACCTGGTCGCAGAAATGCGCAGGACGCCGGAGTAGGCATTGAAAAAGCTCTGACGCGGTCCCTGGGTGATGCTATAGCGAAGCACCACAGTAGGAATGCCAAAGCGGCTGCCTAGTGTCAAAGCATACAGCTCCTGGCAATATTTGGAGACGGCATATTGGTTATGAGGCCTGACACTCGATTCATCGGTAGGGAGCGGTTGCATTGGCTGTTCACACACGGGACACCTCAGGTCCCAATCTCCTCTCTCCAGTTGCTCCAGTGAGCGGGGTGAAGGATATTGGATACCATCCCGAGCACAGCTATATTTGCCCTCTCCGTAAACCGCCTGAGAGCTCCCCAAGACCACCTTGCTTATAGGAAGTCTTTCCTCCCAGATCAGCTCATATATCAGAGCGGTACCGACATCATTGGTAAAGGCAAATTTGCCGAAGTCGGTAAGGTAACCCTGATAGGCAGCCAAGTGAAATACGCACTGTACCCCTTGAAGCGCCTTCTGGACATCACTCTTGTTTCGCACGTCCCCCAGGACAAACTCCACTTCAGTGGAAAGGTAGGCAGGCTTCGTTTCCCGCTGGTGAACCGGCGGCTCCAGGCTGTCAAGCACCCGGACTTCATAGCCTTTTTCCAGAAGCAGGTCAGCGGTGTGAGAACCAATGAACCCTGCGCCGCCGGTAATCAAAACCTTCACTTAGCCTCTCCTATAATTGAATATTACCTTGCTTCCATCACCCTCAAACCGAAAGGGAATTTCTTCCAACCCCCATAGAGCGGAGCGAATGTCATCCCTCCTCTGAGCAGGAGCATAGAGCAAGAGAAACCCTCCCCCACCCGCTCCAGTTATCTTTCCGCCAATAGCCCCGCTGTCAAGGGCTGCCTGATACAGCTCATCCAAGCCCGAATTACTTACCTTGCTGGCAAGTTGTCTCTTGAGCTGCCATCCTTTATGAAGCATCTCGCCAAACTCGTCAAAGGCTTCTCTGCTGATAGCCTCCCTTCCCTGGTAGGCAAGTCTGGTCAGCTCCTTCAGCACTTCCACACGCTCAGCAATATTAGCCTTCTGCTCCGCAAGAATCTCGCCTGAGCGTCGCGTCTTCTTGGTGAAGAATAACATGAGTCTCTCATTAAGCTTTGTCTTCCCCTCTTTGCTTAGCGCCATCTTTTCCACACTTATCCCTTGTTCATCAAAGGTGATAAACCTCATGTTACCATAGGCAGCTATGTATTGGTCTTGGCGCCCCATAGGTTTCCCCAAGATGTCAACCTCGATTTGACACGCTTGTCGGGCCAAGGTACTAGCTGTTTCGGCCTCGCCCTTGTAGGCGTAAAGAGACTGAAGAAGCCCCACAGTAATGCTACTTGAGGAGCCCAAACCAGTACCCTCTCTCACATCCACAAAGGTGCTTATCTCCACCCCCTTTTCTACGCCGGCCATCTTCATTGCTTCCCTCACGAGCTCGTGGTCCAGACTATTCACCTGGTCCACAATCTCCTTCTTAGAGTAATTCACGTATATCATATCATCGTATCTTTCCTTCATTACGACAAAAGCGTACTTATCTATGGCAGTGCTGAGGACTGCCCCGCCATAGCTGAGATAAAAATCCTCAAAATCCGTGCCACCCCCGAGGAAGCTTACCCTGAGTGGTGTCTGGACTATGATCATTTGTCACCCCGGATATGATAGGCAAACACAGTGCAAATATAAGGTCTGGCCAGGCTGAAGTCAATAGCCGGCGGCCGGGAATGCTTCGAGGGCTTCTCGTTACCCGAGCGAGTTCACGTGCTCCTCAAGCTGACAGCGGTGAGGCGGTTGCCTTCTTAACTGTTCGGAAGGGAGCTCAAGATGCTCTTTCCTTCGGCACGATGTTAGGACTGGGCCTAGCGGATTTTTGGTTTTGCGTTCTGTTGTGCTACGATGTGATTATGCGCCTAGGTGCTTTCGAACTGAAGGAACCTTTGCCAGTTCTTCATGAGCCGCATGTCCTGGCAACACTACGTCCTTGGATAGATGTAGGCAGCGTCGGCAGCCTCAGTTTTGCCTTCTTGGAGGACCATCTGCATGCCTACCGCTGGGGACAGCTGGCGAAACCGGGAACGTTCTTCGATTTTACGCGCTATCGTCCAGCTATCCGGCTCACGGAGGGTCAGCGTAGAGTAATTTTGCCGAATACGTTTATCGACTACGCCAGGTCGCCCGAGGGCAGGGACTTTCTTCTTTTCTACCTCCTGGAGCCAAATGCGCTGGGCGAGGCGTATGTGGAATCTATACTGAGAGTAATGCGAAGCGTTGGTGCAAGAAGCTATTGTCTAATCGGTAGCATGTACGATGCAGTTCCCCATACAAAGCCTCTCATAGTCACAGGGAGTGCTCCCGGTATGGCAGAGGAAGAATTACGTAGACTGGGTGTGCAGTCCAGCGACTATGAAGGGCCTACAACCATTGCCATCCTTGTATCTCAAGAAGCACCTAAGTATGGTATTGAAGTCTCGACCCTAATAGTGCATTTGCCTCAGTACACGGGATTCGAGGAGGACTATGCTGGGGTATTGCGCCTGCTGGAGATACTCTGTTCATTGTATCAACTTCCCATTAACCTTGACGAAGCTAAGAGCAAAGCACAGAGGCAGTATGAGCAACTCAGTGTAGCCATGGGAGAAGACCCCGGGGCCAAGCGGATTATCGAGGAGTTAGAGGCCCACTACGAGGCCCGGCTGAGCAAGGGGAGGAAAGGGCCTGCAAAGCTTTCGCCCGAAATTGAGAGTTTTCTCCGGGAGTTGAGCCACCGTTGGAACTCGGAGTGAAGGGTTTAGCTGGCTCAGCGCTAGCGTTGCCCTAGAGAGTTGATCAGCTATGGGCCTTAACGAATGCCTCGATTGCCTCGAAGTACTGGCCCTCGCCTAGAGCGATCAGGGTGTTGTGATCGGCGTTTGGAATTATAAGGAGAGTCTTGTCCTCTGCTGCTGAATTATCGTACAGTTCCTGTGCCTCCTGAACAGGTACAAGGGTATCGTGCTCACCGTGAATGATGAGGGTGGGCCTGCGTATTGACCGCATCTTCAGTTTGCTGAGAAAGGCGCTTCTTGCATCCGAAATGGCTTCTATTTCCGAAGGCTCCAGATAGCGCCACAAACGACCGAAGTTGTTGCCCCAACCGCTTTCGGTGATCAGCCCGTTAATATTATCGGCATAATGAAAGGCAAGCTCAATGGCTGGCATGGACCCCAGGGAACGTCCCATCAGGAACAGTGCCTTGCGGTACCCTTCCCTTTCCATTATCTTGCCCAATACGTTGAAAACAACATGAGCGTCTTTTACCATACTGGTGAAAGTGGGTGTGCCATCGCTCATACCGTATCCTCGATAATCGGCCACAAAGAGATTGATTCCCCTTTGATTGTAGAGCGGTGCGATACCGTCGTGATCCCCTGCCGTTTCGCCGTTGCCGTGGAAGTAGAGCAAACAGGGGTCTTCTGGGCTAGTCCTGTAAAAGCGGCAACCAACTCTAATTCCCTCGTCAACCTCAATTAGGTAGTTTACAATGTTGGGGTTGGAGGAGGGAGGGAATAGGTCTCCACGCGGATAGAATATGAGTTCCCACAGCGGCGACTGGTCCAAAATAGCTAGGGCAGCTTCTTCAGACATATGCTTCTTGCCGCTTCAACTTTCGTATTCTCGCATCGTGTTCCAATGCGAACCTGTGGAAACAGGGGGCCATGCGCGATGGCTTGAGTCTGTCTAGGCCTACAACTGATTCCACGACTGTCTATGTAACAAATTCGTTGATGAAACCTCTCAGCTCTATGGGTAGAGCATAGCAATCTATGTCACTAAGGCTTATCCATTGAGCTGCCAGAAGCTCACTTGAGCACATTTCGAATTGCCCACCCACGGGGTATCCGAGGAAGTCGATCAGAGCGTAATGGTAACGGATTCTGCCATCATCATCGTACACTATCTTGTCAACCACACCAAGCAGCCTCTCAATCTCTACATCTAAGCCGGTTTCCTCCTTCGTCTCCCGCTTCGCTGCCTCTCTAATTCCTTCACCTAATTCCACCAGTCCCCCGGGTATTGTCCACAATCCCACGTCAGGTTCGTGCCTCCTTTGAGTCAGAAGGACTCTATTGTCCTGTCTTACTAGGACCCCCACCCCCACCATCGCGTAGCTAGGATATTCCCTTTCCGAGTGCTCCATCGTTCCTAATTCTGCTTAATGCAACCACCATTTCCAACAACACCCACACAACGCATGATTGTGGAGACTTTACTACTCCCGACGCAGACCATTATACTGTAGATTCAAAGAAGATGTACAGCCCTTCTGAGCTTGTTTACTATGGGGGCTTTTTTCTAGGAGGCCAGCTATGGAGAATCTGCACGATTTGATTGAGCGGGCGGCAGACGACCTAGCAAATAGCAAATACGCCATAGCGCTGTCCGGAGCGGGTATATCAACTGAGTCCAATATCCCAGATTTCAGGGGCCCAAGGGGGATTTGGACCACAGACAAAGAGGCAGAGACGAAGGCCTATGAAAGGTACGAACTCTTCCTTGCCGATCCCAAGGCCTACTGGGAGGAGGTGTTGTACACAAGATACGGAGCACTCTATAGGGCGGTTGGGCAAGCAGAACCCAACCCCGGTCACCGTGCCTTGGCGGAGCTGGAAAGCGATGGCATCATTCAATGTGTAATCACACAGAATATTGACGGGCTGCATGAAAAAGCCGGGAGCAAGAACTTGCTAGAATACCACGGCAGTGCTCGCAAGCTCAGATGCATTTCGTGTCGCTCGAGATTCAGCATTGAAGAATTCTCTTTCGAGGAATTGCCACCTCAATGTCGCAACTGTGGGAGATCTCTGAAGTACGACGTCGTCCACTTCAAGGAGCCGATCCCCGAAGATGTCAGCGCTAGATCAGAAGAAGAGGCCCTACATTGCGATTTGATGCTCATATGTGGAACGTCAGCGGTTGTGTATCCCTTTGCAAGCCTACCCAGGCTTGCAAAGGGACATTTTGGGGGACTGCCTTCTCGCCTACATGCCTCGGAGCGCAAGCGAGCTACGAAGATAATCGAGGTGAATGCGGAACCAACCCCACTCACCCATGAAGGTGTGTCAGATTATCTACTCCAGGGCAAGACAGGCGAAATCTTGCCCCAGATTGTCAAGAGAGTGAAGGATAAGCTGAGGCAGGAACCAGAATAACCGCAGATTTGCGCCTCCGCTCATTTCAGCTCCACTACAGAACTCTTCCTCTTTGTCCATACCCGGCGCCACATCTATTGCCACTGCTACCTGTAGTAGTCTGTCCCCTTGCCCGGGCAAGACATCCTCTTCCGCATGGCTCCCTTTCGTGGCGCCACTGCATAGCCTGTTGCCTCGGCTGGCATGTGCGCAACCACGGCAGGGAAGCCCGCAGCTGGCTATGCGCCTATGGCTGCCGCAACGGCATACTGCCTGGTATCAGATAGGCTGATAGAGAATTCGCTCAGGTTCAGCTCCCGGGCTCTGTTCTCGGCTTTGCCGCAAAGTCTGACCAAGGGCTTGCCACGAGCATCAGCAAGAATCTCAATCTCTCGCCAGTTCACTCCCCTGGCACCGGTGCCCAATACTTTCATTATCGCTTCCTTCCCAGCAAATCGACCAGCTAAGGATGAAACCCTACTTTCACATATTCTCAGTTCGGCTTCGGTGTAAATCCGGTTCAGAAAGCGCTTACCCCATTTCTCGACTACTAATTCAATGCGATGTATCTCTATAATGTCAATACCAATGTTGTGATTCATCTCATTTGGTCTCCTCTATCTCTTTCCTTACCAGGCTGGCGATTTCAGCCATTTTGTTCTGTACCTCCCTCGATAACTCCAACCCCCAGTCTACCGTCTCAGGCTCAATCCCTATAATCACTGTGCTTTTTGGCCCTCTGCCTAACAGCTCCAATAACCTCAGATTGTCCACTATATCTAATTGATGCGCAGATAATCTCGTAGCCGAATGCGAGTTCACACCCTCTATGCCAAAGCGATAGACTGTCCCTGGCTTATCACCGCCTTTAACGGTATCGATTATGATTAGCTTATCGGCACCCTCGACCAGAGACACAATGTCAGAAGAAGTGCCACCGTCTATGATCTCCACGTTGGTGTAGCCCAGGTCACCTTTGCCTAGCGCTCTTACCAGGTGAATTCCAACCCCCTCATCCCGAAGCAGCAGGTTGCCCAGTCCCACAATGACAATCTTTGGCTGCTTTGCCTCTTCTAGCATATCCTTGGCAGCAACTCTCCACTGAGCATATCAACAATTCGGGAGGAACCTAGATTTGTCTTCATCACTACCTTACCAGCATAGTCAGTGGTTATCTTCCCAATGATGGCCGCATTTCTGCCATAGGAATTTTCTTTCATTCTAGCCAGAATTCTATCAGCATCGTCAGGCTCAACTACAGCCACGAGTTTGCCTTCGTTGGCCACATGCATAGGATCGAAGCCCAAAAGCTCACATGCTGCCCTGACTTCTTCAGCTACTGGTATCTTATCCTCCTCCACTATTATGCCCACATTGGACTGCTTGGCAAACTCGTTGAGAGTGCTAGCCAACCCGCCTCTGGTGGGGTCGCGAAGGCAATGTATCTTTGTTGAGGCCTCCAGCATTTGAGCCACCAACTTGTTCAGCGGGGCACAATCGCTTTGCACGGACACAGAGAACTTCAACCCTTCCCGCTGGCTCATTATCGCTATGCCATGGTCTCCAATCGTGCCACTTAAGATAACTTCATCCCCGGCCTTGGCATTGCCTCCCGAGATATTGACTCCTTCAGGTATGATACCTATTCCTGAAGTATTGATGAACAGCTTGTCAGCCTGTCCGTGGTTTACCACCTTGGTATCTCCCGTGATTATGATTACCTCAGCTTCCTCAGTAGATGCCTTTATTGACTGGACTATGCGGTCAAGCTCGTCCAAGGAGAAGCCCTCTTCTATGATAAGGGAGAGGCTCAAATATGCAGGTCTAGCCCCACTCATGGACAAATCATTGACCGTGCCGCAAACAGCCAACTTACCTATGTCTCCCCCCGGAAAGAAGATAGGGTTGACTACATAGCTATCGGTGGTGAATGAAAGGCGGCCACTGGCTTCAAAGATGGCCGAGTCATCAAGCCTGTCTAACATAGGATTAGCCAGAAGAGGAATGAATTTCTTCTCGACTAGCTCGTGGCCCAATTTGCCGCCACTGCCATGGGCTAGAAGGATGGCGTCAGTCATACGTCAACTCTATACCTTGCCCTGAGAATTCCCTAAGGTCTCAGGCGATTCATATTGGTAGTAGGCAGCGCAGGCACCTTCACTGGATACCATACAGGGACCTATTGGATGCTCTGGACTGCAGATTCCTCTAAACAGCTTGCAGTCAAGTGGCGTTGCCACCCCACGCAGTATGTCACCGCAGCGGCATCCCTTAGACACTCCTGCCGGCTCATCGTCGCGAGCAAAACGAGGCAACGCCCCGAACGCCTTATCAGCATCCAAACGCTGGTATTTCTCATTGATCTTTAGGCCGCTTTGAGGGACAACCCCAATCCCCCGCCAGTTAGCGCCGTCAATCTCAAAGACCCCATTGATCAGTTCCAGAGCTTTCATGTTTCCTTCAGGCCTTACGCCGCGAGGATAGGCTATTTCCACTCTGGGACGACCACTCTCAATTTGCCGCACCAACTTGTCTATACAGAGCAGAATGTCCACTGGCTCGAATCCCGAGATGGCAAAAGCGATGTTGTAAGTCCTGGGGATGAATTCATAAGGATGAGAGCCGATTATGACGCTGACGTGTCCCGGGCCAATGATCCCATCTAGCTTTACCTCACCTAAATTGAGTAGTGCTTTCATTACCGGCGGCGTTAGCTTGAGCAAAGAGAGGACATAGAAATTCTCCACTGTCTCTTGGTGTGCCTTAGCTATGGAAGCAGCTATCGTTGGCGCTGTCGTCTCAAAGCCGATGCCAACAAAGACGACTGATCTCTCGGGATTAGCTTTAGCTATCTCCAGAGCATCCATGGTGGAATAGACGACCCTTACGTCTGCTCCTTCAGCCTTTGCCTGTTGCAAGCTAGAGTGGCTGCCGGGAACCCTTATCATATCCCCAAAGGTAGTGACAATCACACCAGGCAACTGGGCTAGAGCAATAGCTTTGTCCAGGTCAGGCGTTGCTGTGACACATACCGGACAGCCCGGCCCCGATCTCATTTCAATTGTTCTAGGGACAAGCTGGCGAATCCCATATCTCATTATGGCATGCGTGTGCCCGCCGCAAAATTCCATCAACCTGATCGGCTTGGTGGAATGGTTGGCGATTCCTCGAGCCAGCCCTTTAGCTAGCTCGCTGTTTTGGTACTCATCAATGAACTTCACTGAGGCTTGCTATCTCTTCCAGCAGCTTTAGGGTCTCCTCGGCTTCAGCTTCATCTACGACGCCTATGGCATAGCCCGTATGGAGCAATACATAGTCGCCTACCTTCACTTCCGGGGTAAGGACGATGCTAACCCTGCGCTTCACTCCGGCGATCTCTGCTTCAGCTTCGTCCCCTTCTATGGAGACAACTCTCACTGGTATCGCAAGGCACATAACCTTGGGCATTTTAGCCCAAGTTCCCCCGTAACACAAGCTGAAGCTACATTAGGG